>CAYXPB010000061.1:0-8959 GCA_964466645.1 uncultured Acetivibrio sp.
AATCTGGTTCATTATAAAATGAAAAAATTTTGTCTTGACAACCGAGCCACTATACTGGAATTAAGTCATGGTCGATTGGCCACTCAGTAACATAAACCCCTATATCTGCAAGCCTTGAACCCCAATGAGGTGTATTAATTGTTATCAATTTTCTGACATGACTGCTTTGGTTTAAATTTTCTATATAATATCTAGATACAATACCACCAAAGCTGTGACCAACAAGATCAAAGACATAGTTATTGTTATCTATATCACTATTTGTCCTAAAAAAGTATCCTAATCGCTCAGTATCTCCAGTGATTTTCGCATCAAATATTAAGTTAGTTATATATTCTTTTAGTATGCTACCAGAGATTCTTGCACTATCTTCGTTTGCATAATTAAAAGCAAACAAATTCTTATTAGCTACATATCCACTATTCTTTAAAGCCGAAGCTAAATTTGTAGAATTGTTTGGTATTTCAGTAATAGTCTGATAATAAGTAGAATTATAGTTTTTACCAGATAAACTTTGCGACGAACCAAAATTATCATTATCACCCGTTGTTATTCCATTTATAGCACCAAAAGTCCCATCTGTGTTAGATGTTCTACCATGTAACAAAATGACAGGTACTTTGTACGGACGGTAAGGATCCATATCCTCAGAGTTTTTTATACCATCACCATCCAGTCAACGCACTACTTCGATCTGTATAATCGACTGTATAGTCCAAATAAGTCATAGCAGTTGCATCATAACCTACTGCAAAATCAAAACTACACAAACCTTCTGCTGGAATATTTTTAATTGCTACAGGTACAGATATTGTATCCCCTGCATTTGCTCTTATATATGGCATTGAAAGAGTTAGTGCATTCTCTTTATAAACCGATACCATATAGTTTTGTTCACACGAGAATCCTGAATAAGCATGAATCTTTATATAGTAGCAACCTGTATCTAACGACATATTTATAAGTTCATCATCATTTGAAGAATTCCATGAATATGCAACTGCATTACCTAAAGAATCAAACAAAGATAAATCATAATCCTTACCTGAAGGAATGTTCTGAAGTTCAACTATGTAGTCTTCTGCTTGTTCAATATCAACTCTAAAGTAGTCTTCATCTTTTATATTATCAATAGTTCCAAAAGATGAACTGTTTACAAGTACTTCTGTCCGCATATATTGATATTGTCAACTAAAGCTTTATTACCTGAAGCAAACCATCTCTCTTCATAAAATTCGCTATAGTTGGGTATAAACGTTTTAGGTACAACACCTAGAATCTTACCAGATTGAATTACAACCGCACAATTGAATAATTGATTATTTAAGCTTACAGGCATTCCGATTATAGCAATCAAATCAGTAATTTTAGTATTTTCCAATATGTTTTCAAGTTGTTTTAAAGCTTCCTTTAAGAGTATGTCCTGGTGAAACAGGTCACCACAACTATAAGCGGTTATACAAAGCTCCGGAAACACCAAAAACTTCACATGTTCCTTATACGCTTTTTTAATCAGATCAATTATACGGGAGCAATTGTACTCGCAGTTGGCTACCCTTTAGCTTTGGAACTGCAGCTCCCACTCTTACAAAACCATACTTCATATCATCACCCGAATATATCAAATTATAAGGCTCTTCCTAAAAATAACCTAAAACAAGTTTAACATATTCGTTTAGTTTTCACAAAATAATTATTTCAAACCGAACAAATTTAGCGTTGTTCTCTCAAATTATTGTATAATTCAAAGTCATAAAAACCCAGCAATATAAACACTCGAAGTTTCTTCATCAATGTAAACTTCCCTTACACAGCCTTGATTGCAAGATACTCAATGTATCCACGTGTGCCGATGGGCTCCAACTGAATGCGCGGATTATCTTGATCCCATATATATCCTATGACCGAGGGATTATATTTTTTTTCAGCTTCCCATATTTCTTCGATAGCCCGATCATAGTCTTCTTCTGCAAAAGACTCACCCTGAAACATTAGATACTTTGTTGCAGGCAGTTCGATGATGTCAAAGCCATCAGGAATAATGCCGTCATAATCCATAGGTACTTCTACGCCCTGCACATATTCGCTTGTTCCAGGTTTGCGGTAACGCTCTGGCAACCACAGGCAAACTGGCTCTCCACTGATAGATTTCATACTAGTTAACAAACTCCACACATCACAGCCAACTTCTTCGCAATACTCAAAATAATGCTTAATGATGGCCTTGCGAGCAGGCTTTTCGATTACCTGAACGAATACACTTTTTACCTTTTCCATTGATTCATTACTCCTTTCAAGATAGCGAGATTTAACACCATAAGATTTAAACAAATAGAGCGGAACTGGATTAACAGCATATTGCTTCGGATTACAGCCAAATTCCCGCGCAAAAGCTCTTTGATAGCCATCTACGCTACCAAATCCCATATCCAAAGCCACATCAATTATACGGCAGTTTTCGTCCCGCAAGCGAAGTGCAGACTTACTGAGCCGTAGTCTACGGACATAATCTGCTGGTGTAAGATTAGTCCACTGAATAAACAGTCTCCTTGCATACCAGGGAGAGAATTGCGATACTTTTGCCAAATCTGCAATTGTAATTTCTTTACAAATATGGGTTTCGATATAGTCCTGCATTCGCTGCACAGCTAGTATTTGTTCCCGCATTTGTTCACCTCCAACAACTATATAATAGCATTTAGCTTGAAAGGTTATCTCGACTATTTTTGCCTTAACTATTTTTCAGCAAAGATTAATGCGATACTGGCAATACTAACTCTCTACCGACTGTAATATAGCAAGAGCAGTATAACTTTCTCCAATTTTAATAAAGACTTTTTATGTTTGCACAGAGCCATTTTACTACACCATCGTCATTATTGCTTCCTAACACCCCAGTAGCAACAGTTTTTAATTCATCAATTGCATTATCCACCGCATATGCTTCATCCGAAATCTCAAACATATCAATGTCATTTGCTCCATCTCCAAAGGATATGATTCTGTCACACCCTAACTTTTCCTTCAATTGCAAAATAGCATTTGCTTTAGATGCAGTCTTAGGCATAATCTCAAGCCACTGAAATTCGGAATATACATCCTTTGAGTAGACTACATGATATCTGCCCTTGTACTTTTCAAATAATGGCTCTAATTTTTTCGGTTCATCAATACAGGTGATATAGAAGCACTCTCCCGCTGTTAAGTCTCCTATTGTTCTAACTTCATTAGTTCTCTTATCACCTTTTCTTGTTTGAAGAAAGGCCTTCATTCCTTCTGTGCATCTTTCAGGAATATAAGAAAACTTCTCAATCCCATCAACATAAGAATATACGATTGGATAGATACCTTCCTTGAATAAATCACAAAATACATCTTCAATTCCCTCTTCAAAATAGTTTGCAATCAAGATTTCCTCTGTCACATTATCCATGACAAATGTTCCGTTATACACAATAAGTGGGATATGAGAATTTAATCCTTTTGTCACTTTCTTTGCTGTTACCAAAGAGCGAGCTGTGGCATAGGAAAAAAGCATACCCTTTTCTGTCAATTGGTTAATTGTATCGATAGTAAACTGTGATAAAGTTTCATCACTTCTTAAAAGTGTTCCATCTAGATCAGATACATATAGCGTCTTCATCGTTACATCTCCTTTACTTCTCTATTCTGATTTAAGCAGGGACGTCCAGTTAAGATACTAAGCCGCCAAAAATAATAAAAGGTAATATAAAAAACAAGCCACACCTTCTTTATCGCTTGCACAATATTATTTTATTTTCTTAGTAGCTCCCTTTGTTTTACGCTCTTCGCTTCTGGTAATATAGCTATTAGCCTTATTTGAATAGTAGGGCCCCTTAGTTTTCTTTATTTTCTGTACAATAGCTATTGCATCATCAAACTTTTGGCTTTGATGTACAAATCTGGCAATCTGAACATCCATCCTGAGCCTTCAAATTTGGGACCACCATCCTTCCATATTTCCTCCCAAAAGTTGATAATCCATTCAAGGTCTTTATCTTAAGCATACTTCTCACCGGCAGCTTGAACAGCTTCTATCTGTTTATCCTAGCCTTTCAATAATCTATAACCTCTGGATCTATTACTTTCAGTTCTTTAGGAACTACTTTTTTCTCTTTGGATCTCTTTTTGAATATATCAAATAATCCCATTTCTATACCTCACTTTCTCTTGGTCAAACTTCTTTATTGTTTGGCCAAACTCACTCCAGCTCCGTCCTTCATTCTACAACCACTAAGCTGTTGACTTGTTTTCCTTTCCATATACTTAGTCTCTTTAATAAAAAAACAATCCCGCTAAAAACATGAATTATTCCCAAAGGTAAGCAGTCATTGTCAATGATCCCAGTTCACAGGATTTATTAAAAACACTGATTTTATCATCCTCATGAGATGCTCCGAGCACATATAAAAGAGGATAAAAGTGATCCGGAGTCGGCACTGACAGCCTTGCAATATTACCAATTTCACTGAACTTCAGAATATTTGCATGATTCTTATTAAAAATGTTCTCGTAAATATATTCATCAAACTCATATGCCCAGTCAAAGCCCTTGTTGACTTTATGCCAATCAACCAATCCTAAGTTATGAACAATATTCCCTGTGCCAAATATAAGAACCCCCTGTTCTCTTAATGCTCTCAACTCCCAGCCAATTTTGTAATGTTCTTCCGCAGATGCATCGGCATCTATACTGATTTGAAATACAGGAATATCTCTATCTGGATACATATGAACTAATACCGACCAAGTTCCGTGGTCAATGCCCCAAGAATTATCATATTTTGTATCTCTTGAAATCAGCTCCCTAGAGACTTTAGCAACGCTTGGGGAACCCGCTGTGTTATATGAAACTTGATATAATTCCTTTGGAAAGCCATACATGTCATATATTGTTCTTGGGTTTTCCTCATTCATAATTCTGGTCCCATGTGTATACCAATGAGCTGAAACAGATAATATCACCTCTGGTTTCGGTATCCTTTCGGCTATTTTCCTCCAAGCTCTTGAATAAGCGTTGTCTTCAATAGCGTTCATTGGGGAACCATGTCCTACAAATAAAACCGGCATCTTTGACATAATATATCTCATTCCTTTCCTAGATTAATTTTCAAGCAATTCATGATGTAATAAAGTTCAAAGCAGTGCTGGAAATGCAGCTCATTTATTAAACATTTTTCTGTCTTCATAACTTTATATCATTCCAAAACACTTTTAATAAATTCCTCTACACACTCGGTTAATCATTTTTGATTATTTCCTTTGCCTCCTCATCGGTCAGTCGGATTTTATCTTCCAGTTCAGCCGTGAGTAAACATCAACCACAAGAACCGTCCCCTTGGTTAATGGTTAATATAAATAAGCCCCTACTCTTAAGCGTATAAGAAGCAGAGGCTTTGGTATTATATTTACATTATCATTAGACTTCTGGCAGTACTATATTAAACTTCTTGTTATAATTAAAATAGTCTGTATTTACTTCTACGTCTATAGAATCCGATTCAATTTTTGCTTTTAAAGTCATATTCTTTAGGTAACCATCACCACCTATGACAAAACCAATTTTTAATGTATCAAAACTCATTGTAATATCTTGACCTAATATTTTAGAATAAATCTCTGATGATTTTTCTTTTGGAATATTTAATTCGTAAGTATCTTTATCTATTTTACTAACCATATCAGAATTGTTTTCGATAACCTCTATATATGCATTAATGGATTTATTAGTATCCATATTACCAACTTGATCTTGATTAATCTCATTAACCGAATATTTTCCCGATTGATCTTTCATGTACATTTTTGCCTTTCCATTATCTAATGCTACATAATATTCTATCGTTTGACCTGATGTCTCAGCAGTTACCAGGCTCTTCATACCATTTTTTATGCCTTCAAATTTCATATTCGTTTTTGATGTGCTTGACTGTTCATTTACTTTCGAGATTGATGTTGAATTTACTTCCATACTATCAACATCTTTAGTCAAAGACAAGCAGTCTGTAAGTCTTTTTATACCCTTTTCACCTTCATTTATAACCTCGCCACCTTGATTTTTCCCACTATTACTACATCCTGTAAGCATTCCACTGGCAATAATCAAAACCGAAATTGCCAAAACCAACAATCTTTTCATTTTTTACCCCCATAATTTATAAATATAATGTACTAATGATAACATGGTATTTGAAGGATGTAAATATGTCACCATTACTTTAGGCTTTGCAAAATGCCGTTCCATGCCTTTATACACCACATCGAGATATTCTACTGAAGGTTTGATTTCATTCATATCCTTCTCAACTACTGTATAGGTAAATACCTTTACCCGTTCATGTCTCAATTCAACTTCAACATCATCTATTCTCTCATAACTTTTAGGAGAACCCTCTCTTTTATGAAAATACAAGTTTAACAGAGGAAACGGCAATTGTATTGAAGGACACAGATTTATATGCTGATATGGAAGGCACAAGAATTTATAAGTAAAAGTAAAGAGGGTATTCCATACAGCACTATTATATATGATGGTTCTTTAGAGGGAACACGCTTAAAATACATAGAATACGATGGAAATGAGTATTATTTTGTTGAAGATGCAAGCAGATGTAATTTGAAAATGGGAAAATATAAACAATTCAGTTATCCACACTTAAAAGTATTTGAAGACAATAATAAAAAATATCTGTTTCTTGTAATTGACCCTGAAATTACATTTGATGAAATGAAAAAAAGTCTTGGAAGTTCCTATGACTCTAACACTTGGAAGCTTATTTTGACTTATGAAAAATAGAGAAAATGCACAGGATAGTAATACCTTGTGCATTTTCGTAATGTATCATGCATTTATTACATTTTCTACGCCATAATCAGTGTCCATCGCCTGCACTGTGATAGAGATAAACCACAATATGGGCACGAACTGCTTCCCGCATTGGAACAAAGTCAGTTTGGGCAGCGGCAAAGAAGTCATGAGTCAGCCCAGGCCACCGCACCTCGGAGAATAGGTGTATCGACCTGGGCCCCTGAGCATCGAGCCCCTTAGATTTTGCCTCTTTCATTTCACTTCAAGAGGCGTAATAGAAAGGCGGGGTCTTCCCCCGCCTCTGTTTAAAACTTTACGGATTTTCAACATAGATAAACTTGTAGTTTCTGTATTCAGAATATAATATAGAATATGCCGCTGTACCATCATAGTTTTCACTGCCAGTGATAGTTTCAATTATATAATTGGTATAAAGATTTCCATTTGCAATAATATAATTAACATCATCATCTCTCTCAGGAGCAGAGTATACAGCAATGTCGTGACCATGCGCCTCCAGGGTACCTTTTAACAGTTTGACAGAATATACATAAGACGCGTTACCAAGAAATACGCCATAGCTCTTGCCGCCACTTCCCGCAATTCCAGCAAAAACATTTACTGTAGGTCCGTTAATATAGATGTAATTTCCACCAGTACCAGCACGAATACCGCTGTTATTTCCGGTTCCTCCTGCGCCACTGGTGACAGTCAGAGTACCCGATCCTTCAATGGTCAGTGCGCTTTCTATCCACATACCAGCCACGGCATATATGTTAGCATTGGTATCGTTAAACGGGTTTTCCACTGTACTCGTACCTGTGTTAACAACGGTCAGACTTCTATAGCAGTAAATTGCTGCATTATATGTGGTGCCGTATGAGGTTTTGCTGTATGTTCCGGATATGGTTGCGTTGTTAAGGTACAGTGTACCCACATTATTAATAACTCCGTTTGTATTAGTAGTCATTGTGCTGGGATCAAACTGTACGCTTCCGGAACCATCACCCAAAACATCGTTTATGTTCTCTGTAGTCACTCTTATTCCGGCAACATAGAGTTCTATTTCCTCACTAACTTCACCCGTAAAGCCTGTGGCTGCCCAGCAGGCATACAAGGTGTGGTTAGCGGCAAGCTCAACAACTGTTTCGCTGGTGACTTTAGTTCCGCCACTCTGTGCCGTATACCAACCAAGGCAGAATTGATCACCATTGGTTGGAACAGGAAGTTCACCATAAGTCTCGCCTTCATAAACATACTTATAGGTTGGAACAACTGTACCACCGTTAGCATTAAAGGTTACTGTATAGGTAGGTATATCAGACCATACAGCCACCAGAGTGATATCCTCCGCAGGCATAGTGGTAAAGGTATAATCCTCTCCATTTAACTTCCAACCAGCAAATGTAAATCCTTCTTTGGTTGGTGCTGTGGGTGCTTCTACTTCAGTACCATAATCCTGTGTAATGGCTTCTACTTCACTGCCGCCGTCACTATTAAAGGTAATGGTGTACTGATTTGCTATCCACTCAGCGGTAAATGTGATATTTTCTGCAGGCATGGTCATGTTTCCAGTATAGCCGGACCAATCGTTAAAGGCATACCCTGTTTTTGTAGGATTATTCGTAGGACTGTCAATTGTTGCACCATACTTCACACTGCCTGTGGTTGCTCCAGTAGTATCCACATCGCCACCATTGCCATTCCATGTTACATTGTAACTATTTCGTTTGTAGTACAACTTTAATACCAAGGTGCCATCTGACGTAACAGTGCCGGAGGAAATTGTGCCGCTTTCATTCGGATCATAGGTAAAGCCAGTATAACCTCTGGCATTTGCGGTCACCGTAACCCCGTTGCTGCCCATTAAATTCTCGTTCTCGCTTGACGTGGAAGGATAACCCCCGTCCAATTCCTCTAAATAGTGTTCCACAGTGTATGGGATATTGTTTAGGGCTGTCCACTCGGCAATCAGGGTAATATTTTCAGCAGGCATGGTAGTAAATGTATAATCTACACCATTCAGCTTCCAGCCGGCAAAGGTATAGCCTGCTTTCGTTGGCACTGTAGGCGCTTCTACTTCTGCACCGTAATCTTTAGTAATGGCTGCTACTGCACTACCGCCGTTAC
>CAYXPB010000061.1:8969-20539 GCA_964466645.1 uncultured Acetivibrio sp.
TCATATTCCACTTAGCTGTTAGAGTAACATCACTTGCAGGCATGGTGGCATTGTCTTCTAGTGCAGTGGTCAGTTCTGCATCTTTATACCAACCAGCAAAGGTATAGCCGGTACGGGTGGGTGTTTCAGGTTTATCAATAGATGTGCCGTACTTCACATTGCCATGGGTATATGTTCCGGTCAAAGAATTTCCGCCATTCACATTCCATGACAGGCTATTTATATTACGGTTATAATGGATTTCCACAACAGTGCTTCCGTCAGGCAGGATAGTCTTTTGGGTGAACTCCTGAACCGTGAAGCCAGTATAAGTTTTAGATACTGCATCGGTAAGCTGTCCTGTAGTACCGGTTTTTCCTTCGGTCTGCTCTAGCACATAGGTTCCATTCAGATTCTGTTTATAGTGCTTCACCATATATGACATATCGGTCTTTGCCGTCCACTTGGCGGTGAAGGTCAGCGTATTTGCGGGCATGGTGTCGGGGATAACTGCGTTCCAGCCGGCAAAGTTGTATCCCTCTTTGGTAGGATTGGATGGTTTTACTATGACAGAACCATATGTCACTTTTAACGCAACATCATTACTGCCGTTGCCATACACAAATTTCAAATCATATAGGTTACGATCATAGTAAATGGCAACGCGGGTAGAGCCGTCGGGAGCGATGGTTTGCTGTTTGACGGTTTGCGCAATAAAACCGTTATAGGACTTGGCTGCAGCGGTAGTCTGGTCGCCCACTTTACCCTTCTGAGTCTTGTCGGTTTCTATCAATACATATTGACCGCCCAATGCCTTCTGATAATGCTCCACAGTATAGTTCACAGAGCTCGGTGTCCATTTGGCATAAAGCGTGGTATTGCCCTTAGGCATGGTGGTAGCTGTAAAGGAGTTATTTAAAGCTTTATCAGTATACCATCCGGCAAAAGTATAACCGAGTCTGGTAGGTACTGCGGGCATCTTGCCGCCAAGAGCCGTTCCCGAAAGTAAACGGAGCATCGGAACAGCTGAACCTCCATTTGAGTCAAAGGCAATGGTACCGGCATTTGCCTCGTTACTCCAGTTGAGCGTGATGCTTCTGCTGAGCACCTCGGAGAGCCCAGACAGGGGTGCACCCTTCCATGTAATCTTAATTTCGCAGCTTTGAGCCAGCTCTCCTGAAGCGGTGTTTACACTAATCTGATTGTTGACGGGGTTATAGCTGAAGTTTGGGTTTGAAAGCTCCACGGCAAAATGAGCTTCGTCATCTCCGTTTGGTGCAGTGTTGCTATCAAAGTTTTTGACCTTGTTTTTAAAACCCTCCTCCAGTTCGCCGGTCTTAAGATCCATCCAATACATATCAAAGACCGACTTGGGAAGTGTATAGGTATTGACGTTCAAAATAGCGACGGTCGGGTCGTCCTCATAGGCAAAATCATAGACATTTTCCCGTTGTCCCACAGACCAGAAGGGCCACTCCTTTGCATAGATGGTAGGTGCATAGGAGTATTTACCATTGAGGGCTTCGGCTATGAATTTCAACTCCAGATAAGAGCCAATCTCGATGAGGAGTGCACCAGAATAGCCGCTCTCCTTTTGCCATTTTCCGTTTATCTTCCAGTTTTCCAAATGGTAATAGAAGTAGCCCCACAGTCGAGCGTAGGCGCCTGCCTCTATTTGAAGTCCGATGCCGGCCAGCTTTGTGCTAAAGAGGCCCATTGTGACCTTGGCCCGAATACCGGCCCGGATACCGAGGGTACCCATGACATAGAAGTCAAACTGGTAACCATTGGTAGACAAATCAATACTTTCGCTATCGCTTTTTTTGCTCTTGAGTAAGAGGGTGAAGGAGTGTCGCTTGAAATTTTCGTATTGGAAGGTCATACCGATAGCCACGTTAAGATTGGCAGAAACTACGAAATCCACCTGTAGGCCCCAGGCCAAAATATGGAGGGGATCCACTGCACCACGGAGGTCTATGACTTTGACCATGATCAGATCCACCCAATCCTTGTTGGCATCCTCCATAAACGCTGCATACTTCTCGGCTAGGCCTCCACTGGCGGTGGCCTCTTCTTCGGGAAGTATTGTCTCGACTTCTTTCATCAATTCTTTGATGGATTCACTCAAGCTAAAGATTTTCTTGGCTGCAGCAGCTTCCTTGGCACTGCTAGGCCACGGCATACCCCAGGGCTCTTTGTCCTGAGTCAGCTTGGCGGTGGCAGTAATGCCTAAACCGGTGTATGTTCCTATATCCAGGTTACCGTTCATACGATAGTCAGAAATATAAGGAATAATCTTCCACTTCCATTTCCAAACAGCACCACCGCTGACGTTGAAGCCAATAGTGAACTCCTGCTCGAAGAATGCGGTTAGGTCGACCTCCATTATATTATTATTGCCTTTTTTCTGAATCTTGAATTTATAGTTCACCGCAACTTCCGCACGTATCCCGGTCCCGGCTAAGTTCTGATTAAAGTGGGACATTCTGGTTGAAATACTAACAGAAACCTTCGGCTTCTTGCCGTCCTGTTCCTTGTCAATGATATTGCCCATCAGTGCCAGTTTATCTGCACCAAGAGGTGTGCCGTCTGCATAGGTTATGGTACAGTCAGACAGGGTCAGACCTTTGCCAAAGGTCTCCCGAACCTCGTCGGTCTCAAGGGCTAGCTCTGCGAGATAGGCTCCGGCATCATCAAAGAATTCGCTCTCTATCAGCTGGGCTTCGATAATGCCATGTATCTCATCCTTGTTTTCATTAATTGCGGTCTGAAGCTCAGCTTCAGTAAGCTGCGTTTCGTCGTACAGGTCCATGGCAGACATGAGCTGATTTTCGTCTACCTCTATATAGGTTATGGTGGTAGTATCGTCTTCATTAACAGTAATAGTCGTAATTTCACCGTATTCTTTATCCTGTGCGTTAGCATCTCCAAAGTCACCGGTATAAAACGCAAGATAGTCGCCAACATCCACGGTGGTTTCGGCACTCAGCCCCATATTTTCATATTCGGTGGAGGAGAAATTCAGCTTGCTGTTGTCAATGACCACCGATTTGCCATTCTCCATCCAACCAGTGGTTCCGTCATTTTCATCCACGTCAATGGGCAGCACATCTGGCGTGAAGAGCACGTCCTCCGCCTCGGCCGCCACATAATAATAGGTACTGCCATCGATTTCGGTGATCTTCAAATAGGAAACATTATCGTTATTAGTTATGTTTTTTGTTCCTTTTTCCGGCTTGCGCTCTGTGGGCTTGGTGCCGGTATAGACGGAAACAATGTCGTCCACTTGTATATCACCATCGTCGTATGTAAAGCTGCCGCTTCCGTCATTAGATGTGTAGGTGGTATTGCCCTGTTCATCTGTGCTGGCTTGATACAGACCGGCATATTCCATCAGGCTTTCACCGTCTGCCTCATTCAGTTTTTTCACATCAATATACTTGATGTCGTTGTTTAACTTCAGATTCAGGGTTCCATCTTTTTCGATGCTGAAGTTGAAGAAACGCACTTGGGCAATATCATACCGATCATTGTTTTCTTTAAAATTCCCAAAAGCAACCGCACTGTCATCATAGATCACGGCATCATTAGTCAACTCAATTTGATAGGTATGTCCGGGGGTGAATCCTCCACTTGCGGACGAGATAGTCCATACTCCGTTGCCACCCTCGACCTTGACGGTCTCGGTGTTTGCTATATCCTCCGCCGCAACCTCCCTTTCAGGTGTTTTGTCAGGGGCAGTAATGTTGCGGAATTTGAAATCGGGTCCAAGGATTGGCGCACCGTCAGTCTTCTTCACCAATATGGAAAAATCTATTTTTTGATCCAACGCACTAACGAAGTTGAGTGTGCCACCCTCGTCCAATTTGGTGGCATCAGTGAGCTTTGCGTATAGTGTGATGTTGGCGGTCAGCTTGTCATCACCAGTCACTGGCTTGTTTTTTTCTATATCGTGATACCACCCTAAAAACACCTTTCCGGTGGGTTGGGCGGGAATGGGCAAAGTGCTTAGCAAGGTACCTTTTTGATACAACTTCTCCTCCCTTGTGGAGTCAATCACAAAGGTTACTTTATAATAGGTTGTGGTACTTCCACCGCTGGAACCTCCCGTGTTGCCTCCGTTGCCGGAGCCGCCTGTATTGCTTTCTCTGCCGGAATCAGCTGTGGAAGAATCCGGCGTCTCAGTCTTCTGCTCGGTACCCGGATCAACGCTAACTCTGTCAGACGGGATGCCAGGCTCACTGTACCAGGTCTCCACAGCCTTATCGGTACTCATACAAAGTGCGGCAGCCTGCGCACGACTTGCATTGCCTGTAGGATTAAAGTTTGTGCCGTCACCGGCCAGCAGGCCAGTTTTCCAGAGCTTTAAAACCATCTCCCGCGCCCATGGCGATACGATGTCTATATCTGCCGGAACGGTTGTTATATTAGCTCCGGTATCAAAGTCCACACCAAAGGTTTCAAAGTAACATACAAAGAACACGGCCATCTGCTCCCGAGTGACTAGGCCGTCAGGGTTAAATTTACCATTGCCAATACCGGCAGTGATACCATGCTTCGACGCCCACGTTACAAAAGGAGCGTAGTAGGCGTCTGCCGCCACATCACTGAAGGCGGACTGTCCCTTGTATGCAGTCTGATCCACGCCGGCCATACTACCCAGCACGGTAACAAACATACCGCGATTCATCGTCCCATCGGGGTCAAAGGTATTTGCACTGGTACCACTGAAGAATCCGTTGATGCGAGAATATTGTACCGCATTATAATACCAGCTGACCTCCCGAACATCCACAAAGGGATTTTCGAGCTTCAATTTCTCCTGCACTGTATTGACGTTATCGGTCATAACAGCCATTGTCTTCGCTGGAAGCATAGTGAACAACATGGTCACCAGAAGGAAAATAGATAACAATCGTTTTTTCATTTCAAACTTCCTTTCTAGTATTTATTTTTTGTGACGCATAGCAAAGGAGGTTTCGGTGGTCACCTTAATTGTTTTTCATAGGGTCGTTCCTCCTAAAGTTGATTTTTGAAAAACTTCAATCAGCTGCGGATGTCAGCGTGTTCCCTCTTGTGGTTTCCTTCATTATCTCGTTCCTCCACCCGAATCGCCACCTGCTCCTCCAGATAGTCTCTTTGCCGAAAACCTAAGATACCTGCAATCATAGACACCGGGAACATTCTTATCTCACGGTTCAGCTTGGCTACGCTGTCGTTGTAAATCAGACGACTTGTGCGAAGCATGCTTTCAAAGGTTTGCACCCCACCCATGTTTTTGATATAGTTTTGGTTTGCCTTCAATTCAGGGTATTGCTCGGTGACCATAGCGAGTCTGCTTAAGGCTTCGGAAATAACTCCCTCCTGTCGCAGGACATCATCCGGTATGGATTTTACCGTGATCAAGCGTCTTCTTGATTTGATTGCCTCAATCAGAGTTTCACTTTCGTACTCTGCATAGCCCTTTGTGAAATCCAACAGAGCTATCAGGGCATCAAAACGGCTTGACAGCTGCACTCCGATTTGACTCATGGCATTGCTGCTATTTTCGTCAAGGATCACCAGCCTTCGCTGTATAGAAATTACCCATAGTAGGATTAAGGCAAGTATTGCAATAATGGCGATGATAGTTGGCAGCATAATTAATCCTCCTTGCTTATTCTTAATAGACGACAGACCAAAGTTTCATTCACCTGCCCATTTTGTAACTTATCGGTTAGAATTGTTGTTTGGTGAAGATATTGCGGTCCAGTCGCTTGATGAACTTGTAGATTTTACTGGTAATAAGTATCACAGATTTTATTAAGCAGTTGAACAACTCAAGAATTATGATTCTGATTTTTTTTAAAAACACCTTGACTTATTACTGAAATGCTATATGTTAAATTATATAAGGAAAAATCCTTAATGAATTAAGTGTATCAATTAGTGTCGAAAGAAAACGACTTTTGCATGAATCATAGTTTTTTTGACATGAAATAGTGTAGGATATCCAATTTCTGTGTTAAAATGAAGATAAGGAAATGGAGGAACACTTATGCTACAGATTGTGCTATGTGATGACAATATAGACGAGCTATCCAATATGGTGCAGCTCTTAAACCAATACAGGTCATCAAAGCATTTGAATTGTGAATACACAGTATTTTCAAACGGATTTGAGCTAATTTCAGCTTTAGATAAAGGAAAGCGGTTTGATATATATTGCCTGGATATCATGATGCCAGGCTTTACGGGCATCGATGTGGCAAATGAAATCCGTGGTTTTGACAAAGTCGCGCCGATT
This sequence comes from uncultured Acetivibrio sp., assembly GCA_964466645.1. GTDB lineage: Bacteria > Bacillota > Clostridia > Acetivibrionales > Acetivibrionaceae > Acetivibrio. The sequence continues at coordinate 15,235 of CAYXPB010000061.1, forward strand.
TTATTTTTTACATCATCGCCTGAATTTGCCTTAGAAAGCTATTCCGTGAAAGCCATCAACTATGTACTAAAGCCAATCACGAAGGAGAAATTATTTTTCACTTTTGACGATCTGCTAGAGCAGATAGAAACAAAAAAAGATGAGGATGCGATTATCGTAAAGAGCAATGATGGCATTCAAAAAATACTAATCTCAAAAATAGTTTTTGCAGAGGTAACTGGAAGAAATGTGCTGTATCACTTAATGGACGGAAAGGTAATCGAATGCACAGAGTCCTTTTCTACCGTATGCAACAATCTCCTGAAATATGGATGTTTTCTTAAAACCCACCGCTCCTATCTTGTGAATATGCAGTATATAGATACCATAGGAAATCATCAAGTGACCTTGCAAACCCTTACTTCTGTTCCTCTTGCCCAAGGGAAAGCGAAGGAGACTAAGCAGCAGTATCTGAACTATCAAATGGAAGGGGAATAATCAAATGATAGAAGTTACCATTGCATTCTCTCGTTATTTTATTGCATTGTTGTTCGGCACAGCGATAGCGGTTAGTTTCTCCGGAATGGCGCGCACACAAAAAAACTACATTGCAGCCGGATGCTTAACCGTGGTTTTATTTGTTTTGCAGATCATCTCCTTGCAAACATGGGGTATGGCTACGACGATTAAATTATATCCGCTACTTTCTCATATACCCATTGCTGTTTTTATAGTCGTATATTTAAAGCGTCCATGGCTGATTTCACTAACCAGTGTATTTGCATCCTTTCTGTGCTGTCAGCCTCCCCGCTGGATCGGTACTGCTCTAGGCGAAGTCTTTGACAGTTTTTCCATGGACCATGTTGGTTATATTGTTGCTGCGTTTCTGATATACTATTTCCTGCAAAAATATGCGGTGAAGTCTGTTCGGCATCTGATAGAACGTTCAGTTAGTTCCTGCCTGCTTTTTGCTGCCATGCCGGCTTTTTACTATCTGTTCGACTATGGTGGCACTGTTTACACCAACTATATGTACAGCGGAGCACGGGTGGCTGTACAGTTCATGCCCTTCATAACATCAACATTCTATTTTGTGTTTGTCCTGCTGTACTATGCCGAAACGCAAAAACAAGCAAGCATCCAAAGAGAGAGGGATATGTTGGATACACAATTTAGGCAGGCACAAACAGAGTTTGCATCGTTACGGCAGATGCAGCAGAATGCCGCGTCCTACCGACACGATATGCGCCATCATATAGCTCTCCTACAGGCAATGGCATCTAAGGAACATATAGAAGATATAAAAGAATATCTACAGACTGCCGAGTCTGACATAGACGCTATCACGCCTATACGCTTTTGCGAAAACGAAACCGTCAATCTGATTTTGTCCTCTTTCGCCGCCAAAGCAAAACAATCGGAAATCCTGCTGACCATAGATGCAAAACTGCCTGACTCTCATCCCTTCAGCAACACCGAACTTTGTTCCCTCTTATCAAACGCATTGGAAAACGCCATACAAGCTTCGGAACAAATAACTGATAGCAATAAACGCATCATACAGCTTCGTGTGTTTTCCAAGAATAACAAGCTGTGCATTGACATTCGCAATCACTATCAGACAGAACCGGTTTTCCATCAGAGCCTGCCCGTATCAAAAGAGCAGGGGCATGGCTTTGGAACAAAAAGCATGGCCTATATCGTGGAAAAGAATGGCGGTGTATACCAGTTTTCGGTCAAGGATGGGTGGTTTATATTTCAAGCCACTACATAATATCGATAAAGTTTACTTTAAGCCAATCCTGACCGTATTTTGTCTTCAAATAAAAATGCTTTCCTGTCAGAATAAATCTAAAATCAGGAAAGCATCAACGCTTTTCATAAACATATTTGAATTCAATTCAAGTACTCTATTGTCCTATTTTCTCAAACCGTTAAGCCTATCAATAACCTTTTCATACATCTGCTCATATTTTAACTTCTTTGCCTTTTCCTCTTCTATTACATTTGCGGGAGCTTTCGAAACAAACCCCTGATTTTCAAGCTTCGCATTCACCCTATCTAGCTCTTTTTGAAGATTCGTCTTTTCCTTTTCAAGTCTTTCAAGCTCTTTTTCGATATCTATCAAATCCTCAAGGGGCAGATAAATTTCCACACCGGGAAGCATTGAAGCAACTGCATCTGCTGAGATATTATTCTTGTCCGATTGCACTAAAACCTCTGAGCTAGATGCCAGTCTTTCAAAAAACACCTTTCCTTCCCTAATAATCTCCTGGTCCTCAGGCTTTGTGACAACAAATATTGTTTTTGCCTTCTTTGAAGGAGGAACATTCATTTCAGCCCTTATATTTCGTATATTCTTAATGGCACTCATAATAAGATTCATCTTTTCCTCTTCTTGAGAGAAATTAAATTCTTGCTTATATTCCGGCCATTTTGAAATCATGATACTGTCGTCATCATTGATCAAATGAGTGTAGATTTCCTCTGTAATAAACGGCATATATGGATGTAAAAGCTTCATAGCTGTTCCCAAAACATAATTGAGCACATACTGAGCCTCAAGCCTTGAACTGTCTTCCCTGTCATAAAGTCTCGGTTTAACAAGCTCAATATACCAGTCACAGAATTCTTCCCATATAAACTCATAAATCTTCTGCAAGGCTATACCCAACTCAAATTTCTCCATGTTTTCTGTTACTTCTTTAGTAAGACTGTTTACCTTGCTCAAAATCCATTTATCAGCCGAGTTGAATCTACTCTCATCTACTTTTGAAAAATCAAGGTTTTCATCAAAGTTCATAAGTACAAACCTTGAGGCATTCCAAATTTTATTTGCAAAGTTTCTGCTGGACTCAACCTTTTCGCTTGAAAATCTCAAGTCATTTCCCGGCGATGTACCGATTGTAAGGGAAAACCTTAGCGCGTCAGTACCGTACTGTTCTATAACTTCTAAAGGATCAATACCGTTTCCAAGGGACTTGCTCATTTTTTTGCCCTGAGCATCCCTTACGATTCCGTGTATAAACACATACTTGAAAGGTTCTTTTCCCATATTCTCCATACCTGAAAAGATCATCCTTGCAACCCAGAAGAATATTATGTCGTAGCCGGTTACCAATACCTCGGTAGGATAGAAATATTTCAGATCTTCGGTGTCCTTAGGCCATCCAAGAGTTGAGAACGGCCATAGTGCTGAGCTAAACCAAGTATCTAAAGTATCTGGGTCCTGTTCAATTCTTGAACTTCCACACTTAGGACAGGTATCGGGCATATCATTTTCTACCATCATATTACCGCACTCATTGCAGTAATATGCGGGAATTCTATGTCCCCACCAAAGCTGCCTTGAAATACACCAATCCTGAATATTCTCCATCCAGTTGAAGTATATCTTTGAAAACCTTTCAGGCACAAATTTGATTGTTCCGTTTTTAACAACTTCAATAGCTGGTTCTGCAAGAGGCTTCATCTTTACAAACCACTGTTTTGAAATTATGGGCTCTATAACTGTAGAACATCTGTAGCAAGTACCTACATTATGAGTATGATCCTGGATTTTAACCAACAGGTCTAAGTTTTCTAAATCCTTTATAATCTGCTTTCTAGCTTCGTATCTGTCCATTCCTTGGTATTGTCCGGCATGCTCATTCATTGTCGCATTATCATTCATAACCTTTATCTGAGGCAGATTGTGTCTTAACCCCACTTCAAAGTCATTAGGATCGTGTGCAGGAGTAATTTTTACAACTCCGGTACCGAAATCCTTTTCAACGTACTCATCGGCAATTACAGGTATTTCCCTGTTCATCAACGGCAAAACTACCATCTTGCCTATAAGATGCTTATATCTCTCATCCTCAGGGTGTACTGCCACAGCTGTATCTCCAAGCATAGTTTCCGGCCTTGTGGTAGCAACAACAACATATTCGTTACTGTCCTTAATCGGGTAACTTATATGCCAGAAATGGCCTGCTTTTTCTTCGTACTCAACTTCAGCATCGGAAATTGAAGTATTACATTTAGGGCACCAGTTGATAATTCTTTCACCCCTATATATAAGACCCTTTTTGTAAAGTCTTAGAAATACCTCTTTAACAGCTTCCGAAAGGCCTTCATCCATGGTAAAACGTTCACGTTTCCAGTCACAGGAGCTTCCAAGCTTCTTGAGCTGCTCAACTATTCTTCCTCCATAGTGTTTCTTCCAGTCCCATGCTCTCTCTAAAAACTTCTCTCTTCCGATCTCCTCTTTTTTGATACCTTCCTTAGCCATAGCCTCAACAATTTTTGCTTCGGTAGCTATACTCGCATGGTCTGTTCCAGGCAACCACAGTGCAGAAAAGTTCTGCATCCTTTTCCACCTTATAAGAATATCCTGAAGAGTATTGTCCAAAGCATGCCCCATATGCAGCTGTCCTGTAATATTCGGCGGTGGAATAACAATGGTATAAGGTGTCTTACTCTCATCTACCTTCGCATGAAAGTAATCCTTATCCATCCACTCTTTATAAAGTCTATCCTCAACCTGTTTAGGGTCATAGGTTTTTGCAATGTTCTTTTCTTCACTCATTTTATATACCTCCATTTTATTAAATTCATTTCTTAAAAATTCCAATAGCAAAAAAGATTAGTCCTAGCAACGATATAGCCATGCCCATCATCTTGACGTTTAAAATTGCCTTATTAAATTTATACTCCGCCAGTTCTTCTTCAGTAAGTTCATCTTTAAAATCACACACTGCTTTTTCATTAAATCTGTATTTATCCACAATAATTTTTGCCAAATATACAACTACAAAGCCCGGTAACATTAACACTAGTCCCATTATTTCAGTATATGCCATATCCATCACTCCCAAATTATTAATTCAAAAGGGGTAATAAAAAACCCTTCATCCATAATTGGACGAAAGGTATTATTCCGCGGTACCACCAAAATTCCCTACAAAAGGGCAACTCACTCCTTCATATAAGCCATAAAACAGCTTTATAAAGTACGGGAAATAACGGACCTCCACCGCTGCAGCCTACTCACAAATCAAGTACATTTCAACTGCAGAGCTCCCAAGCTACCTTCAACAGCACTAACTCAAGGAAAACTTCCAGCCAACGATTTTCCATCTCTATCAAGACATACTGTCTACTCCTCTTGATCATCGCTTCTTATATTATAATAGCTAAATTTAATGATAAATTAATCATCCATCATTGTCAAGGTACTAATTTAATAATTTAATAATCTTCAATTTATAGATAGATAGAGATAGATAGGTATTTGCTTTTTTCATAATATCATATAAAATTCTGTTTTTCACTACTAAAAGCA
>CAYXPB010000062.1:0-5428 GCA_964466645.1 uncultured Acetivibrio sp.
AAGAACCTCAAAAAAATATATAAGAATGGTAGGGGCATTACCGATATAAGCTTTGATATTAAGCAAGGTGAAATAATCGGACTCCTTGGTCCAAACGGGTCGGGTAAAACAACCATAATGAAATCGATAACAGGCTTGGTAAGGGCTAATGAAGGAACAGTTAAAATCTGTGAGAAAAATATCTCGGATGATTTCGAGGAGGCAATAGTTAATGTAGGGTGCCTTATAGAAAACCCATCAATAATAGGAAATATGAGTTGCTATAACAATCTCAAACTTATATCTAACTACTATGACAAAATAGATAAGTCCCGGATAGATGAAGTTCTCCAAATCACTGGACTTGACGCATACAAAAACGACAAGGTAAAAACCTTTTCCCTTGGTATGAAGCAAAGACTTGCAATCGCAATGGCTATATATCAGAAGCCTAAGCTGGTAATACTTGACGAACCTGCTAATGGTCTTGATATAGAAGGTACAAGGGAACTTAGAAGGATTATATCTGACCTTGCCAAAGAGTTTATGATAAGTTTTCTTGTTTCCAGCCATCAAATTCATGAAATAGAAATGTTTTGTGATAAAATACTGATTGTTCAAAACGGCAAAATTATTGATACATGTAAACTAAAAATCATAAAAGGTAGTGGCCTTTCTCTAGAAGACTATTTTATTGAAAAAATGAATGGAAAGTCAGGAGGGGATTTGAATGAATGCAATATTAGCCAGTACAAAAAATGAAACCTTTAAGATATTTTCAAAGAAAAAATATGTTTTCTTATTTTCAAGCTCAATACTTATATCTATATTAGTCTCAGCAGTAAACTTATTAGCTGATAGAAGATTAGGCGGACCTATACTTAATAATGGGACTATTCCGATTACTGTTCTAAATCTAATGTCTTCGCTGGTTCTTCCTTTATTCATACTTATGCTCACAAGTGACCTGTTTTCCGGTGAATTTTCTGATAATTCAATTATTATGTCGCTAGTAAGACCGATTACACGAAATAAACTTTATATTTCTAAAATCTTAGCAGTCGGCGTAAGCATATTTTTACTTTTACTTGGTACGTTTGTAATCTCAGTAATTACAAGTTTTATGGGTGGAGATTTAAATTCCTGTTTGATAAAACTACCATCAAACTTTACAACCTATGCTTTTGCAGTTGTACCAATGCTGCTTATAGCTATAATTACTGCCTTTACAGCCCAATTTACCAAAAGTGGCAGTTTAACTGTTGTAATTATGATATTAGCTTCAATGCTTATATCGACAGTATCAATTATTTTCCCGGAAATAATGCCTTTTATGCCAACAAGCTATCTTTCATGGTATCAGAATTTTTCAAGTACGTTGGATTTCTCTAAAGTTATAAATGAGTTATTATATATACTAGCTTATGGTATAATATTTATGTTTGCGGGAAGTTATGTGTTTCATCAAAAAGATGTATAGTAAATTTTATGGGCGAAAGCACTTGTGCCGTATATACAGTATAAGTGCATAAACCTTTTTCATAATTTCATTGGGGTTTTAAAAAGCATTTGGGGGATTTTAAAATGTCTATAAGATTTAAACTAATACTATCAAATATATTGATGATAATAATTCCGCTTGTTTCAGCAGTTATTGTTGCGGTTATTTTAATTGGAATGAATTTTGGAAAATCAGGGCTGGGTCATCATGACTCACCGGAAATAACCGACAAGGTTGCCCAGCAAGCCTTTAAAGAATTTGTATCTATTTCTAATGATGCTTTTAATGACCCCGATAAATTTAAAGACTTAGAATACCTCCAAAATATTGACAATAAATTAAGGTCGTTAAACTTGAGTTTTAGTTTTACAATAGAAAACAATATATATTTTGTATCGGATAAAATTGACCGTGAAAGATTTCAGGATCACTTATTTTTGATGGATGGAAAAGAAGATCAGGAGCATTCCTTTGGTGAACTGGAATATATACATTATAAGTTCAAATTATCAGATGGAAAAGACTGTGCAATTTATGTTTTAATTGATACAAGTCCTTTTGAAAAATTTGTAACCGGTTTTATATCGGACTTTTTGCTCTGGTTTTTGATAATCATACTAATTACTAATGTTTTACTGACCTTTATAGTATCACGGAGCATTATCAAGCCGTTAAAGAAACTTAAGTATGGTGCAGAACAGATAAAAGAAGGTAACCTATCCTTTGTTCTAGATGAAAAATCCGGGGATGAAGTCGGACAAGTATGCAGTGCTTTTGAAGAGATGAGGCAGAGGCTTAAAACTGCACTTGAACAGCAGCTTAGATACGATGAAGAGCGTAATGAATTTATTGCAAGTATCTCCCACGATTTAAAAACTCCTATAACTTCGATAAAAGGTCATATAGATGGTTTGAAGGATGGCGTGGCAGATACTCCTGAGAAAACAGCCAAATACATGGACATTATATACAAAAAAGTTATTGACATGGATAGACTTATAAATGACCTGACCTTTTTCTCAAATCAAACTTTGAAAAAGGTACCTTTTAACTTTGCAAGGGTTAATTTGGAAATATTCATAGAAGACCTGATTGATGAGTATGAATTTGAATTGGGGAAACTTGGAATAAGTATAAAATGTGATTATAATTTACCCAATAACACACTTGTAAAAGCCGATTCGGAAAAGCTCAAAAGAGTGGTTTCAAATATACTTGAAAACTCTATAAAATATATAGATAAAGAAAACGGACAAATTAAAATTGATGTACAAGACAAGCAAAACAAAGTATTAATTGGGATACACGACAATGGTGAAGGAATAAAGCAAGAGCATCTTAATAATATTTTTAACAGATTTTACAGAGCCGATCCTTCAAGGAATACCTCCAAAGGTGGCAGTGGGCTAGGACTTGCAATTGCAAGCCAGATAATTGAAGAACATGGAGGTGAAATCTTCGCCGAAAGCGAATATGGAAAAGGAACCAGCATATACTTTGAATTGGAGAAGGTGGTTTTGAGCAATGAAAAAGAGGGTACTGATAATTGAAGATGAGGTCTCTATAGCAGAGCTTCAACGGGATTATCTTGAAATAAGCGGATATGATGTTGTTATAGAAAAGACCGGAGATAAAGGACTAGGGAGAGCATTAAAGGAAGACTTTGATTTGATAATTTTAGATTTGATGCTTCCCAATATTGATGGTTTTGAAATATGCCGCAAAGTAAGGGATATTAAAAATACTCCCATACTCATGGTATCGGCACGGAAAGAAGATATTGATAAAATAAGAGGGTTAGGGCTTGGTGCAGATGACTATATAACCAAGCCTTTCAGTCCGAGCGAACTTGTAGCAAGAGTTGCGGCACATATATCACGGTATGAAAGACTTGTAGGGAGCAATGAAAGGAAATCAAAAACAATCACTGTGCGAAATCTTATAATAGATAAAGATTCCCGTAGGGTATGGGTAGAAGGCGAGGAAATTGCTTTTACCGCCAAAGAGTTTGATTTGCTCCTGTTTATGGCCGAAAATCCCAACAGGGTTTTTTCAAGGGATGAGCTGTTCGGCAATATCTGGAAAATGGATGCACTGGGAGATGTTTCCACGGTAACTGTGCACATTAAGAAAATAAGGGAAAAGATTGAGCTGGACAGTTCAAAGCCTCAATATATTGAAACTATATGGGGGATAGGTTATAGGTTTAAAGTATAATTATACAAGGGGGAATAGTCATGCAATATATGATTAGACAAAAGATATTTTCACTAGGGGATAAATTCACAATTAGAGATGAAAATGAGAGGGATGTGTTTTTAGTAAAAAGTCAGCTTTTATCCTTTGGAAAGAAGCTTAGAATATTTGATCTTAATGAAAATGAGGTGTGTTACATTGAGCAGCAACTTTTTAAGTTCATGCCTCAGTATAACATTTATATTAATGGTGAAATGATTGCAAATGTGAAGAAAAAGTTTGCACTGTTGAAAAATGATTTTGAAATATTGAGTAATAATGCAAATTATTATGTTGAGGGAGAGTTCCTTGCCCATGAGTTCAGAATTTTTAGTGATAGGAAGCTGATTGGACAGGTTTCAAAGAAATTCTTTTCGCTTACTGATACCTACGGTGTTCAAGTCGATGATGATGAAGATCAAGTGTTAGTACTTGCTTTAGCTATTGTAATTGATATGGTATGCCATGATAGCGATCGCTAATACTTTAAATATATTTAGTTTTGGAAAGGGGCAATCAACCAAATATTCCGGTGCATTGATAAAAATAACAAATAATGAAAACATATGCGTACCGGAAATGTGATCAGTAAATATCGACATGGTTATAGGTGAGCTCCAGATCGCATTACGTATAGAAGAAATGATCCGTGTTGGAGAGCTTGGGGGTAGAGTCAAATTTGGAGGCTGTGAACATGTGGTATGATAAATTATTCGTTGAACTCGAAGGTCTAAGAGATGAAACGCAAGCTGTAAAAATGTCTGCGTACATGAAAAACAATTTTTCCTTTTTAGGATTACCAAAGCCAAGATTAACTATGGTTATTAAGCTATATATTAAAATAGCTTCCAAAGAAGCGGTTGATTGGGGATTTGTTGATGTTTGCTGGGAAAAAGAATATCGAGAGGCACAATACACAGGAGTAGAATATTTAATTACAATACAGAAAAAGATCTTAGAGCAAGACTTGGATAAATTGAGACAACTTATTATTACAAAATCATGGTGGGATACTGCAGATTCGCTTGATAAGATAGTTGGGTTTCTTGTGCAAAGGTATCCCTCTCTTTCTAAAACTATGATTGATTGGAGCAAAAGCGATAATATTTGGCTGAGAAGAGTGGCTATTGATTTTCAGCTTCAATATAAAGAAGGGGTCAATACAGATTTGCTAGAAGAAATTATTTGTAATAACTTTGCTTCGAGTGAATTTTTTATTAATAAAGCTATTGGATGGAGCTTAAGAGATTATAGTAAAGTAAACCCAGCATGGGTTGCAAATTTCATTGAAAGGCACAGAAATAAGCTGTCTAAGTTAAGTATAAAGGAAGCGAGCAAATACTTATAGAAAGATCGTTTATTGAAACTGGCGGATACAAAAGTGGTGCGGAATATATTCTGATTAAGTGAGCTCATTATTAAACAAAAATCAGTACATTTTACGTAATACACGAAGGAGAACAGTAGTGCTTATGTTTATTCAAGCTATGCAAGTTCTGGACCAGAGATAAGAGAATAGTAAATTAAAAGGTTAGATACGATAATTCATATCTAACCTTTTAATTTACATCATTTAATTGGTATTGAATCTTGCCCAACTATTAATCCTCTTACTTTCTATTAACTAATATGGTTTTGTCCTAGTTCATTGGACTCATTCCCTTCCTGGTAACTTGTTAACAATCATTTAATGATTGTATTATATATATATAC
>CAYXPB010000062.1:5438-20322 GCA_964466645.1 uncultured Acetivibrio sp.
ATTAAAGTAAGTATTTGGAATTCGAAAAAGAACTGTTGTAAAATTTATCTTAACTGATATATTTTATAACAGTTCTTTTAAGGTGATTCCAAAAAAATAACTGGTCAATGGGTGTTTCAAAAAAGTTGATTTTAATGGGTTAAAACTATATATATTGACTAACGAATTTTTTTTGAAACACCTTATGAATAAAGAAGGTTGCTTACATTACGTCGATTGACATATAACTATAATCTTATAAGGCACAGTTTGAGCAGGAATACTCATTGTAGAAGCACCAAAGACTACAATCAAATTCTTGTTTGTGGAATTTGCTGTAAATACTTGCCCATTTTCTTGAATGATTTGATTAAAAGGACTAATTATAAGCTTTAATGTACTATCACTGCTTATTAGTTGGTTGTCGAAAAAATCTACCTTTACATTTTGATTTTGTGTTAATATTGCCATTACAACTGCCCGGTATTGTGGGGGATATATTAATGGGACCGGAGCATTTAGATCATAAAATCCGGCTACCGAATTTCCAACCGATATAATTACATGGTCTACAAAGTAGGTTGTTGGAGTTATTACAAAGTTGACCGTGTTCCCATCATTATTTTGTACTGTCATTAATTTATAACACCCTAATTGGGCTTCATTTCCTGTCCGGAAATCGCTGATATTAGTAACGATACCAAAAAAAGAACCAAAAGTAGCCATTTTTCTTTCTCCACCTTATATATACTATAGAATAGCATATGAAACATCAATGTGTTATGTTACCTGGGCTCAGTTACTATTGTATGGCCAAGTATCAGGACTATCTCCAGATCAATACACTTTCAAGTTTTATTTTATTATGAAATTCGTGCTATTATCACAGTATAAAGTCCTAACTTTTTAACTGAAATTGTCCTCAGAATTATTTGTTGCAATATCAATTAATAATCTTTACTACTCCTATATATGAGTGCAATTCACTGTATTTTTCAGTGCGAAGAATAAACAAATAATATCCTGGTTCCTTTGGAAGTGGTATCTCACTTTTTTTATTCGTTGAAAGACTGCTGAAATCTTTAACATTTATCTCATTATCAACAGTTTTCTCAATCAGTTTTAATATACGGCAATCATAAAGTTTGCAATCCTTAGAGTAAACAACTTCAACCCTTTCACCAGCTGAAAAGCTTGCACTCCATGGGTGGTAGTTGGAAAGATAAAACGACCTTAAATCATTTGGAAATTGATAAGAATGGATGGTTTTGAAGACTGCTCTTGAAGGCCTTAAAAATAACGCATTAAGGTTTCCGTTTTCATCCGCTTTATCCTTTAATACTGTTTCTCCATCCAAATCTACTTGTTTCCAGTCTTCTGGAGACATCATTGGAGAATATGTAAATGCGTATGAATTGAATATGCTTTTCTTTTCTGATTTTAAGTACTCCGGCATATTTGTGGAGTCACGATCTATATATAGTTGGGGCAGAGATACCTTGTGACCATCAGAAAAAATACAAAATACATCATCTGGCATATTCTGCTCTTTTACAGGCAATATGTAAGCATGGGGGCTATTTATGCCTGGATTATTATCCTTATTATTTATTTGAGAAATTATATTTTCGCGGGTTTTGACTTCATATGTTTTATCAGTAAACACAGCTTCAAGCTTTTTAATCGGTAGTGTACTATTATTTAAATGACGGGTTTCTACTGCTGCAAGGCCATAAAATATCTTGTAATCCATATATTGAGTGTAATTCATTGACCAGCAGTAACTATGACGGGTCAGTGCCAATACTTTTCCATCATGACTGACAAGATGTAGATTTGGATAATGCTCCCCATCAATAAATATATCTGCAAGAATTAGAATACATTCATTCTCAAAAGGCACTTGTTCGTATATAACAATTGTTTTATCAGTAATACCGTAATAATTCTTTAGTGCATTAACGGCAAATGATTCTTCTTTACCCATTGCTTTGTCGGAGTTATTGTTTATATGATCGTTAACTTCGGTATTTAACTTTGTCTTGTTAGATATTGGCACAAGATCATTTTGACTAGCTTGATTGTTAGAACATCCGGCAAGCAATATAAAAAAGCATACGGCTAATACAATAAACCTTTTTTTTGACATGATTTCCTCCTATGCTATTGACACTATATCTATAACTGAATTTATTTGGTATTCCAAAGTAAATTTCACACTATACATACTTTTACTTATACAATCTCCTGTTATCATCTGTATCTCTGAATTCTCAATTATTATCTGTATATTATATGATTCTGTTTTGAAAATATCAAGCTGGACTAAACATTTGCATTTTTTATCATGTACATCCTGAACATATGCTTCGGTTAATTATATTTAGTTTTAGTAATTAGTAACTGTAACCATATAATAAAAAGTATTTATTAACAAATATAACCAACATTCCGATACAACATTTGATTGATCACATAAGGCTATTTCAAAAAATAAATCAACTCTTTTGAAACAGCAATTAACCTGTTGTTTTTTGAAATACAGAAAAGAGGCGATTTTATGGACAATAATGTTTATGAAAAGAAGAATGATTCTTTTTAGAGGCATAAAAACAAAGGATGGACAAAATGATTAGGCAAGACAGGAAAGACCAGCTTAAATATGATTTTGATGATGCTACAAAGGAAAGTAAAAAAGAGTCGGCAATTTTCGACTTGGCAGAACAAAATGCTAAAAATAGTATGAAAGCTTTAGTAAACCCATACATCGAGCAGTTATATTCAGAGTATGAATTAGAAATTAAATTTGGAGGTGTATAATGAAATCAAGAAAAATTATTGCACTCTTCTTGACTTTGCTAATATCAATCACATTTGTTTCCTGTAGTAGAACGGAGAAAAATGAAATAAAACCGGAAATATTTCAAATAAAATCTATTTGCGAATTGTCAGTTATGGAATGTTATTACCATAATGTTGCAAAATATAATTTAGAAGATGCGGAAGGGATTTTGTTATGGAAAAAAGACAGACATTTCTGGATTGAATATAAAGGGATTGTAAAATTAGGTATAGATGCATCCTTAGTATCTTTTGATGTAAAAGATACTTCTGTCACTGTAATAATTCCTAAAGCAAAAGTGTTTGGCCAAAAGGTAGAACCGAAATCTCTTACTAAAGAGTCTTTTGTCGTAGATAAAATTCTGCGTCTATTAAAGCTGAAGATGAAACAAAAGCTTTCTCAGAAGCAGAGAAAAACATGGTTTTAGTAGCCTCGGAAGATACAGCACTGCTAGCAAGTGCACAGCAAAGAGCACAGATATTAATAGAGGAGTATATTAAAAATATTGGGAAAGCATTAGGAAAAGAATATACCATAAAGTGGATATATATTGATTCAAAGAGTACTTCACCGACAAACATAACAGAAGAACTAACAGCTTCTTCCTAATTTGAACATAATTAAAAAAATAGTTTACAATATTAATTTAGTATTGTAAGCTATTTAAAAAAGTATACCTATTATGTATTGTATTTTGGTAAATTAAAGTAGTATAATGTAAGAAAGGTTTAAGAATGTCAAGCGATGGAAGTGTTTTCGCACTTGTTTAGCATTAAAAAACTGACCCATATTCGATAATAAAAGAAGAGATTGGAAAATTCTCTATTACATAAAACGTTATAAAGTAAAAAGTCTGTTTACGAAATAAGAAACATAAAAAACTAAGGTTTATAGTTTATGTAACTGAAGTAGATTTGATAAAAGAGCAAAAATGACAAAGAAGCGAATTTATAGAACTTATGCAACAAACTGTACTTTATGCTAAGTAAGAGGAATAGATGTGAATTAATTTCTTGGTTTGTTGAGGTGATTTTACGTGAAGGGGATATCAGAAAATACCAAAAGAATAATGGTTAGAACGAATTGGGATATGGGAGTTATTGAACATACCCTCAGAGAACATATTGGGAACTGTGAAATATGGGGTGATTTGGATATTAGTTTTGATGAATATATGACTATCAAAAGTAAGATATCAGATAAATTAAGTCCTAACCCTACGACATTGGAAATCAGACTATTATTAAAAAACTATCCGGTAACAATGGTTACAGATATGATAAATTTTATCTTGTTTGAATATGATAATAATGATTTCTGGAGCAGTTGGGCTAATAGATTCAATCTTTGTTTGGCTGCAAATAACCAAGTTGAGATTGGAATTATAATACATGAAATTTTCAATAACTATAAATTTGAAATTACTGAAGATGGCGGATACAAATATGTAACACCAATACTAAGTCAGGCAGGTATCCCATGTGCATGTTTAAACAAATTATTTGATATTTTAGACAGTACTTTAAATTTGTTATACTTTGATGAAATGGAATTAGTAAATGAATTAAGAGGATATAGAAGCTATTTAATTGATGCACCTGTTGAAAGATATTTCAGACTTCATACTGAAAGAGCAATTGATTTGATTGCAGGTATCAGGGCAATGATGCATTCACTCGGAAGGGAGTCGTTTTTTGAAAATGATTCCCTTCCGAGTTTCGAAGGTATTGAAATGAGAATAGTAAAACAATATAGTGAATGGAGATCCGCCAAGAATAATAGAAAGCATAAAAGTAGAATAAGTGAACAGTATTTCAATCCACCGAAGATTGTTTATGATAATTGTAAAGGTATTTGCATTTTTATTCCTGAACAAGTATTACAACAGGATATGATTTACAAATTACAGTGGGATATAAAATATAATGATATTGTAACTACTGGATTTTCTCAAGTTTATAGTGCAGAGGGTAGAAATTACACAAATAATGAATATATTCCTGTTGGCGTTTCAGATTCTTATAGCATAGAATTATATGATGCAGATGATAATACAAAGCTACTAACAAGTGCCTGGATGGTTAAAGGGATTGATGAAGGTAATCCAGTTTTGGTTTTTGGAGAGAATGGTGCTTTGTTATCGCATAAATATATTTCTCGAAAGGGAACGGTTTTTGTCTTTGATTCATGTAAAACTAAGATTTCTGACAAATATGGCATTCAAGAACTAATAGAAATCGATCTTACACAATCATGGTCAAATGCAAAGGCTTTCAAGGTATACCCCGCAGAGAAAAGAGCATATATAGCGTTTAATACTAACAATAAAGAGTTGAAATTAGAATGTAGACATAATTTTGATATTGAACTCGTACAAGTTGGTACATTGTTTAAAGAAAAATTTTGTATTGGGGAGATACCTGTTTTTACAAATACTCCAGTAATTGAGATAAGTAGAGATGTTGAAGGATATAAGAAGTCAAGTTTTGATAATTGGCAGGTTTTAATAATACATAGATTATCTAATAAAAAATATTCTTTTATGCTTTCAGAGATTGAAATATACGATTATCCTGAATGCTTTCGCTTTTCTTTACCAGAAAATAAAATTGATTTTTTTAATGATTTATATGGATTCTTTGAAATGAAAGTTTTTGATGGAAAAATGAAGTATAACATACCATTTTATATAGCTCCTTTTGTGGAGTATTCGGAAATTAATGAAAACGTTGGAACTGAACTATCTTTATTTAATCAAGAAGCAGGATTTTATTTTAAATATAGTAATACTTTTAGAATAGAATTTGAAAAGGACGTAAAGATCAAACCTGCACTAGAAATGGGTCCTAGTTGGAATAAAGCTTATTTTGAGACTGGAGGGGCTTTTGTTAAAGGGCTAATTGAATATGAATACTCTGGTACAAAATATAAAATTCCATTTAAAAAAACAGTTAGGAAGCTCCAATGGCAATTTTGGAATGAAACTAAAAATGAATTTGAGAATTATGGCGTTAAATTGTTTTATAGCAATGAGATCAAAGATAAAAAATGGAGATTAGCATTACAATTCACAGATGAGATTAATGAGTCCAACTATTATAAGATTGTTCTTCAGTCTAAGGATGGCAAATCCTTGCAAAGTGAAGAACTTGTAATAGACATGGATGGAAAAAGCATCGTAACTATAAATTTGTTTCAAGATACTATAGTAGGTAATAAACTGCCGCAAAGACTAATGCTGTATATTTCAAATGCGGATGGTGATTTTCTCTTAACATGTCTTGCTGTTATAAGAAACTATGTTGAATTGAGTAATCCTAGACTTACAATAAAAAAAGAAAAACCAATTATTTATTGGGATAAGGCTAATGACTTTGCAGGGAAAAAGCTTAGACTAATTTCATTAACCCATCCTGATTCTGAAGTAATTGAATTTCCATTAGAAGATATAAGAGATTTCAGCGGAAAAGAAGGAACGTATTATGAAGGAATAATTATTAACCAGATTATACCAGATGGAGTGTATAGAATAGACGCAATAGAAAACGAAGAGGGATTCTTTCTTGAGGATTATACTGGGAATACTATATATACCTTTGAAAAGGAAAGAATACTGTATGTAAATGCTAAGCAGTTGCTGGAGAATTTGATTAAGAAGGAAGATACCTTGCTATATGAATGGTTATCTGCTAGTATTGTAGCCTTGTATAAATTTGAATGGATTGATATAATTGCTAATCGAATAAAGAATGAACTAGAAAAAAGAAAGTTGGATTTTGATATTAAGAAATGTACATCGCTCATATTCTTTTTATTTCTTGTTACAAATGACAAATCAAACTTAGATGATGAAATCAAGTCAAAAGTAATAGATATTTGTGAAATGGTAAATTTATGGTGTATTACTGATAATGATAGAATTGAAATTCTAAAGCAACTGATTAATAGTGATATAAATAATAGTGATTGTCAGTTAATAATCGGAGCATTTCAACTTTATCTTTTTAAACCTAATAAGTGTACAATGTTTGATAGGCATTCCATGCAAAGGTTATGGGAGTTAAATGAGAATATTGCAGTTTTAGTCAATATCCGTAAATGTGTTGAAGATGTGGGGACAGACATATTACGTGTTGCAACCTATATTAACTATGAGGTGTTTGAAAAAATTATAAAATTCTTACCAGAGAATTCTTGTCAGACATCAGAATGGTTAGATTGTTTTGAAAATGCATTAAGTGGAAGGTGCAGTTGCGATAAATTTAAATTTGAGTGTACAGATCGGGTATGGGGAAATGGTTTTGAATGGGCTAATTTGTTTGCCAATATTAAAAATAAATACAAATTTGAACTTATTACACCAGATGAATCTCATACTAAAGGCTATGAGATAATGGGAATTAATTATTTGACCTTAATTTATAGACTGATAACAAAGAAAAGTGATGACTCTGTTCATGCTGAAAATGAGGCACTGAAAGATTCATTCAAAATAGAAAATCTGATACAAAAATACAATCCGCTATTTGCTGATATTAATGAGGTGCTAAGAAAAAGAGAAGGTGCTGGAACAGGTGCCCATAAGTTGTTTTATTTTATAGGTGCAGCTGCTATATTAAATGTATTGGCATCTAATAAAAAGATTGAAAAACGTGATTTGCTAGAATTACTACCCTTCTGGAAAAATGCTATGAAGGCATATCCGGAACTTGTATATAGGGATTTGATTACAGCAGAATTAAATATATTGTTTGATAATGAAAGGGGTAAGGATTATGACAATGAATCCAATAGAAACAACCAAAACTATTGAGGATGATTATTTATCATATTTACAATCGATTTTAGAAGTAAAAGATAGTGATCTGACTAAAAAGGCATATAATACATTAAAGGAAAGCAAATTTGTCAAAGGTCCTTTCTTAGAGGCAACTCTACCCTTTGTTAAGGGAAAAACTATATCAAATCTTATAAACGAAAAAGTTGCATGTGAAGAATTTAATAAGATTAAAAAGGATATTGAAATTGACAGAGCGTTGTATTTACATCAGGAAAAAGCTTTTAGAAAGGTTGCAATAGAGCGAAGAAATATTATTGTTGCTACTGGTACAGGTAGTGGGAAAACAGAATGCTTTATGTACCCAATATTTAATGAGGTGATGCTTCAAAAAAAGACTGGGAGCCTAGATGATGGAGTAAGAGCACTCCTGTTATATCCTATGAATGCACTTGCAAATGATCAAATGAAAAGACTTCGAGGCCTTTTAACAAATTATCCTGATATAACCTTTGGAAGATATACAGGTGAAACATTGGAAAGAGAAAAAGATGCAATGGAAGCGTATAGGAACAAAAAAGAACTGGAAATCAAGTCGAAAAACAGGAGTGCAATGAGGGGAATTGACTATACTGATCGGGATTTAGAGCCACTTAAAAATGAACGTATTTCTCGTGAATCAATGAGAAGAAATCCACCACATATATTGTTAACAAACTATGCGATGTTGGAGTATTTATTGATTAGGCCGGAGGATACCATATTTTTTGACGGTGCCTGTGCAAAGAAATGGCGGTTTATTGTTTTGGATGAGGCTCATACGTATAAAGGTGCAAATGGTACAGAGATAGCATTGTTACTTAGAAGACTAAAAGAACGGGTATGTGAAAATAAGAAAAATATAATACAATGTATTGCAACTAGTGCTACGCTAGGGAATAAGGATGCATTTCCAGATCTTGCAGCTTTTGCAACGAATATATTTGATGAAAAGTTTGAAGTTGATGATATTATTACTTCAGAACGTCAAAAGAGAAATATAAATAGTGATATGAGAAAATATACAATTGATGAGTATGAGTCTTTTAAGAGTGAAATAAAATCAATGAGTGAGGAAGATGCAGAAACATGGTTGCATAAAAAATTAGTTAATGACGAGCGAATTATAAGTGTTTTTAGAATGCTTGAGACAAAGCCAAAGAATTTGGTTGAGGTTGCAAAACAGGTTTTTTCTGATTACATGGATGATAGTACAAAAGTAAAGGGATTAATTTTACTTATTGAACTTGGTGTTATGGCAAAGCCAGGAAAGGAATCGGCTGCACTTCTACCGGCAAGATACCATTTGTTTGTACGTGCTTTAGAAGGTGTATACATTGCATTATACCCACAAAAAAAGATCTTTCTTGATAGAAAGGAAATCTTTGATACGGGTAAATTATCTGTCCCCGTATTTGAATTGGCTAATTGTCAGAATTGTGGACAGGAATACTTGGTTGGAAAAGATAAAAATGGATATCTTAAACCTGCTATTGAAGGTGAGAAATTAGAATATTATATGCTATCTAGGGAATTTGTAGACAGTGATGAAGTAGATACGGATGGTGATGATGAATCCATTGAAGAATCAAATGTAAAAAAGGTTCAAGTATATGAATTAGGCACTATATGTGGAAAGATTTCACCAGCGGGTGCAAAAAAAAGGGAAGAGTGTTGCCAATCAACAGATACTCAAAAAACAATTAAGGTATATAAGATGCTGTCAAAAACAAGAGAAGTTAATACTTGTGCTTCGTGTGGAAGTGTATCAAATTCGTTGATAAAACGGTTTATGACAGCTAACCAGCCATCAACATATATTTTAGCGAACAGTCTTTATAAAATGATACCACCCCAGAAAATAAATGTGACTTCAGAAAGACCATCAGGATATAGTTTGTTTGATTTTGATGAAGATATTAAAAATTCAGAGTATTATGATGAATGTGGAAGAAAATTGCTTGTTTTTTCTGATAACAGACAGGAAGCGGCTTTTTTTGCAGCCTATATGGATAATAAATATAACCAATTAATGTGGAGACGACTTATATTACGGGAACTTCGAAAAAGACATGAGGGCTTCTATATAGGAGATTTCATACCTGTTCTTGTAAAGAAAGCAAAAGAAGCATCTTTATTTCCTCAAATTGAAGATTTTTCAAATATGGAAAAAGAGATTATAGCAGGGACGTACCTTATGAAAGAATTTATGAGACATGAGAGAAAACAAGGTCTTGAAGGGATGGGATATGTTAAATTTGAACCTGAAAAGATTTCGGTAAGAAGTGGAAAGTGGGGATTGTCTTCTGATGAAATTTGGACGCTTTGCGTTATGATAATGGATACTTTACGCTTGTCAGGCGCAACGAATTACCCAGATAATATTGATCCTGAAAATGATAGCTTTGAACCACGCAACCGGAATGTATATTTTAGAAAAGATGAGAGTGGAAAGCACTATGGCAGTTATATTTCAAGTTTCATGCCTAGTGGTTCTTCGAATAACAAAAGATTTGATTATATAAGGAAAATACTTGAGAATACAGGTCTATCCAAAGATGAAGCAAAAGATAAAGGAATAAAGATTCTGAACTTTATGTATGATATGATTATTCAGTTATGTGGGAAGGGTTATTTTGTTCAGGATAATATTGGGACAGCTGGTCTTCTTACAAGAATAAACTACAAAAAGTGGATTGCAACCTATCTTGAGGAAGAGGATAAAATATTTAGATGTAGACGGTGTGGGAAAATAACCATACATAATATTAGGAATATTTGCCCAGAATTCCGTTGCAGGGGTTTATTGGAAGAGATATCGGTTAAAGAATATAGAAATGATCCATACTACTCAAAAACATATAATGAAGATAAGTTAATTCCAATGATATCAAGGGAACATACGGCTCAGTTAAACAAAGACGCGGCAGGAACCATTCAGACAAAATTTGAAAATGGTGAGGTTAATGTGCTCAGCTGTTCAACGACTTTTGAAATGGGTGTTGACGTAGGGCAGCTTGAGGCGATATTACTCAGAAATGTACCGCCTGAAACGGCTAACTATATTCAGCGTGCCGGACGAGCAGGTAGAAGGACTTCTGCAACAGCATTTTCTGTAACCTATGCAAAACGCAGCAGTCATGATTTGAATTATTATGCTAATCCGACTGAGATTATCTGTGGTAAAATCAAATCTCCATATATAGAGATGCGTAATGACAAAATCGCAGGAAGACATGTGAATTCAATAGTACTGGCATGGTTCTTCCGAATGCATGATGATTATTTTTATGGGAAGGTTCGTGCTCTTACCGGTGCAGATGGTAAAGAGCCTGTAGTAACAGTGCTAAAAAAAGAGTTAGATAACAAACCTGCTGAGTTGATAGAATCTATACAAAGGGTACTGACAAAAGAGTTGATGGAGCGTCTCGGAATAAGAAAATGGGATTTTGTTGATAAACTTGTTGGTGACGGAGGTTCTCTTACTAATGCTATAGAGGAAAAACAAAGAGACCTTGAGTATTTAAATGAAGTTCTGAATAAAAGAAAAGAAACAATCAAAAATGGGAAAAAGCAATATCTAGATGATATTATCAGGTTAATAAATACGTTTGAAGAGCAGCAGACAATTAATTTTCTTGCTTCAAGTGGGATAATTCCCAAATATGGGTTTCCAGTTGATGTTGTAAAGTTGGATATTCGGAATAATGCTATTGAGGCAAAGGAAGTAGACTTGTCAAGAGACTTAAAGATGGCAATTTCAGAATATGCACCGGGCAGTGAAGTTATTGCAGCCGGTAAAGTATGGAAAAGCCATTCTCTAAACAGGATAAGGGATAAGGAATGGCCTACATATAAATATTACGAATGTCCGGATTGTAAGCGGACGTCCTTACCTGATGGAGTTACTACGATGGACGATACTGATGATGAGAAATTTGTTCCATGTTCCTGCGGCAAGCAAATGAAGGCACATAAGTTTGTCGTTCCTATTTTTGGCTTTTCAACATCTTGGATTGAGAAGGCAAAAAAGGTTGGTGAAAATCGTCCGAAAAGGTTTTACCCAACAAAAGTTCAATTTGGGGGTTTTGATGAGCTTGATCCTTATCAGAAGGAAGAGCGAAGAGAAGAAGAAATTCATATTGCAGATAAAACTATTAATTCAATATATTCACCACAGGGCAAATTAGTTGTTATGAACAAAGGTATTAACGATGCAGGGCTATTTATTTGCAAGTATTGTGGCTATGCACAATCAACACTTCAGGATTTTACTCATAAAAACAGGATGGGCAAGGAGTGTCCAAATAAATATGCTTATAACGCAGCCCTCGGACATATTTTTACAAGTGACATTTTACGGCTTGAGTTTCCTGTTAAGTATGTGAAGCAAATACCTGATCGTGATCAATGGTCAACTTTGCTTTATGCATTATTAGAAGGTGCTTCCGATGCACTTGGCATTTCACGGGATGATATAAACGGATGTCTTGATAGATCATATAAGCACCCGGCTATTATTTTGTTCGATGAAGCAGCGGGAGGAGCAGGACACGTAAAACGTATTTATGGAAATCTTAAATCTGTTTTAAAGGCAGCTTATAAAAGAGTTGATGGACATTGTGGATGTGGAGAAGAAACAACTTGTTATGGCTGCTTAAGAAATTACAGGAATCAATTAGACCATGAGATCCTTGCTCGAGGGATGGCTAAGGAATATCTTGAGTGGATATTGCTTGAGAAAGTAGATTTAAGTGCTATTTATGTCCGAAAAGACAATATAGATAAAACAGAAATCAGTGAGCAATGGAAAGATGTTTTGAAGCAGCTAATGAGCCTTGATAATGATTCAAGTTACAAGTTTGCTATGGAATTGATTGAAAAAGGAGTTTCGAAGGTTCCGGACAGAATTGGTTATGAACTCTATTCAGAACAAAGTGGAGTACTTGGTTACGAAGCAGATATGGTATGGAATGATAAAAGAATTACAGTAATAAACGAATACGAAGAAGACAAAGTGCAAAGGTTTATTGAAAATGGTTGGAAAGTATTTGTTATTGGTGTTGATGATGCACAAAAAGTAGCTGAACAGTTAATGTGATAGATTCAATAACACTACAGTAAATCAATACAACTAGTAATGAAGTAGCCCCATATAGAAAAGACTTCATCTGATCAGCAGAAGTGTATAAAAACTTCTGAATTAATGAACGGGAGGCTGTAATGTATTTGGTAGTGTATCAGAGATAGATCTATTGGCAAGGCTTTATAAATTGTAAGACAAGGATCAAAGCATGAATATCGATCATGAAGAGTTAAGAATGTACAAAGATAGGATTAGAATATTTTTTATAATTTATATCTTTTCTGAGCCCTGTAATGGACAGAATTATGATGATTGTTGTAGAGTATTACATACAGAAGTTAAAATACAAAAGTTAGATTTTTTGATCAGAAATCCTGACTATTTGTGCTTTGAGTTGTTAGAATTATGCAATAGAAATGACATGGACAAAAAGGAAATTAAGGATATTATTAAGAATATTTTTTACTCTCATGAGCCACAAATAAGGCGAATAGAAATGGAAAAATTCTTTTTTGGTGCTTATGAAGATATATTAATGTAATTATATGGAGATGAGATCTCGTAATGTGGGGTTTGCTGAGTGGCATTCAAAAATTGACCAGGTATTTTTTTGGAATCACCTTAATGGTGAAATGATTGCAAATGTGAAGAAAAAGTTTGCACTGTTTAAGAATGATTTTGAAATCTTGAGCGATAATGCAAATTACTATGTTGAGGGAGAGTTCCTTGCCCACGAGTTCAGGATTTTCAATAACAGGAAGCTGATTGGACAGATTTCGAAGAAATTCTTATCGCTTACCGACACTTATGGCGTTGAAGTTGATGATAATCAAGTTTTGGTACTTGCTTTAGCTATTGTGATTGATATTGTATGCCATGATAGCGATCGCTAAAATTGCTAACCTTTAAGCGATGTCAGTATACATTTTTTATGTGGTAAAACATTACTCAAAGAGGGTACAATAATTCAATTTATTATGCCCTCTAGCTTTGCAAGCAGTTCTTAAAACTCTTATATCTCTCCTATAAAGTATAGCCTCATTTTTGCAAAGTCAATCGAATTAAATACGCCGTCATTGTTCAAAATTCCTAACGCAGTGATTGTAAAAAGTAATAATTCTGAATTTATTACAGTAAATCTAAGATTTTTCAACTATAATTAGTTGTTTTGTTGTGATATATTGCTCACTAAGTGGCAAAGGGATATTAGGCATATAATCTCCGGCCTTTATTGCTATTTGTCTTAAAAAAAGTATTGGCTTTTTAAAATAATACATATAAGGAGGCTTGTGTTATGAAAAGAAAGTTTGCTGTTGTAGTATTAACCTTAATAACTACTGTTTTATCAACATGTATCTTAGGG
This sequence comes from uncultured Acetivibrio sp., assembly GCA_964466645.1. Classification (GTDB taxonomy): domain Bacteria; phylum Bacillota; class Clostridia; order Acetivibrionales; family Acetivibrionaceae; genus Acetivibrio. The sequence goes on from CAYXPB010000062.1 coordinate 19,525, forward strand.
TGGAACTCCCAAGAGAAGGTATTTGCGTCTGATACAGGAAATGCAGCAGAATTGACCGGTTCAAAAACTGAATACAACCAATTCGAAATGCCGATAATCTCAATTACTACTGCTTCGAAAGGTGAAATCAGTTCCGATGTAGAGTATACCGAGGCGCAAATCAGCATACTTGATGATGAAGGCAGCTATGAAATGACTGATATGGCAACGTCAATAAAACTTCGTGGCAATAGTTCCATTTATGCAGATAAAAAAAGCTATAAAATTAAATTTGAAGAAAAACAGAATTTATTGAAGGTTGGTGATGGCAAAGGAAAACCCTGGCTTTTAATAGCAAATCATTCCGATCATTCCCTTTTAAGAAACCTTACTGCCTACAATTTAGCAGATAGACTGACCGGGATGTCTTATTCTCCTAATTGCCGTTCTATAGAATTATATATTAACGATGAATATCAAGGAGTATATTTACTTTGTGAGGATAAAAATGTTAATAAAAACCGTGTTGCAATTGAAGAGGTGCCAGATGAAGTCGAAAATAACGGTTATTTGGTTGAAATGACCAGATATGACGGAGAGAATACTTTTGACGTTGATACTGCATCTTATGATATTGCAAGTAAATTGTCTGAAACTGAGTCAATAAAAGATGCTCAGATAGCTTATATATCCAACTATATTAAAGAAGCTTATGCTGCCTTGAAAACTGGTAAAAAAAACGATGTAAAAAAATACATTGACCTCGATTCATTAATTGATATATATATAGTCAATGAAATTGTAAAAAACGTTGATGCC
>CAYXPB010000063.1:0-20225 GCA_964466645.1 uncultured Acetivibrio sp.
CTGATGCAAATAAGATTGTTGGAATTAAAACAAATAGAAGAGCAAAATCAGGTATCAGTAGCATAATCATTCTAATTGAAATAAGAAATCTGTTTGCAAGAATATCAGGTAAGATAAAAACAATTCCTATTGGTATCATCAAATTAACTATGAGTATAGAAAAAAATCTAAAGGAAATCCTTAATTTACTTCTTTTGAATTTGTTTTTCCATCTAAACACTTTAAAAATATCTAATGCCAAAAGTAGTAAGATTACTATATAAGCTACATTAAATAATGATCGAATTAGTGAAATATTGAATTTTGATTTTGAAGAAAAAGGTTCCTTGTTATGAATAATTGCTAAAATACCGTCGGTTATATGGCTGTAAATATTGCTATTCGTAAGTACAGAAGAAGTAATATAGTCATTTAAATTAAAAAGAATTACAATACCTAACCCTTCATGCTTATTAACTCTTATATCTGAATGGAAATTTTCTGTGTCTCCCGAATGAGAAAAAACATAGCGTGATCGTTCAATGCCCCAACCCATTCCGTAGTCTGAACCCAAGCTGATTGGACTATGAGTTTGATCCATACCGTTTTTTGAAATTATGGAATTGTTATTATAGAAGCCGTCATTCATTTGGGCTATTAAATAATGAGACATGTCCTCTGCACTTGAAATTAAATAAACGGCTGGTACTGACCCTTCATGGTTTGTTTGTCTTGTTGGTAATATAAATCCGAAATATGATTTGTAACCACTTGTAAAGCCTTTTTCTATTGCTTCTTTTTGATTTGTATAACTATTTATCATTTCAAGTGGCCCAAAGATATTTTTTTCAATATATTCTCCGTAGGGAATACCCGACACAGTTTGAATTATATCACCAAGAAGAACATAATTTATATTAGAGTATTGAAACAAGAGTGAGTTGTTGAGATTGGTGTTCTTTAGATTACGTGTAACTTGTTCAATTGGAATATTATCATTAAGTAAAATTTCACGTCCGTCGTATGTAGAGAATCCACTTGTATGACCTAGAAGCTGTTTTATGGTAATTTTGTTGGAAGCTTGTGCATTTTTAGTAGTAAATGAGTTTAAATATTTCACAACAGGCGCATCTAAATCAATTTTTTCATCTTCAGCTAGTTGCATAATGGCAAGCCCTGTAAAAGACTTGCTTACTGAACCTAAAACAAAAGGTGTCTGTGGGTTAACAGGTTGTTTTTTGCCATCAACTCCAAAGCCTTTTAAATAAATAACATCGCTACCTTTTACTATTGCAAGGGAAACACCGGGGATTCTTTCAGACTTCATTTTTGATATGACAAATTCGTCAATTTTGCCGAAGTTTATATTATTGTCTGTTACTTCTGCAAACACCGGATCAATATTTATGATTATCAACAGAATTATAACAACTATAACTGTTAAAGTGTTGGAAATTTTTCTAAAATTCATGGTTTTGCCCTTTCTTTTACAAAAGCAAATGATATTTAGAAACTAAATATATTATAAGTGACAAAAAGGTCTGGAAGGTGATATCTAAGTTTTTAGCATGCAGACAACCATTTTGGAGGTTTTCCCAAAAATATCCGGGAACGTGTTTTTGGGAAAACATAGTGTTGTTTTGGTTCATAAATAAGTTTTAAACGCCCTCGTAGAAAGAAATAGCGGACCTTGAATTTTCACCATCTATCTCATATGCATTAACAAAATGCTCTTCATGAGCTGATCCTTCTAAAATAATTTCCATTTTACCATCACCATTCAAATCATATGCATAGCATCTGATTCGAAAGTATGATTCATGTAGTTTTATATACTTTACTTCGTCATTAATCTTCTTTTCAACAACTATCAGAGATTTCTTTTCAACCCCTTCAGGACTATTTCCCGATGGACTGGAAATAATATTAATAATCGATTCATCATTTCCATCGCCATCAATATCTACTAAAGTTACATCTTTTATTTCAGCTAATTTGTCAAAACCTGTGGCATCTATTACTGGAGCTAGATATTTATTAAGGTCATATGTCGCTTTTTTAGGGATTGATGGCAGTGGGTTCCAATTTCCATTTATACCTATAACAAGATCCTCTTTGACTTGAGGAAAAGGGGCGACATTAACGAAAAGCATTTCGCTTCCTGACCCTTCTGAGATAATATAGGTAGCTTTTGAACCTTTGCTTTCACCCACAAGTTGGCCTGCGGAATAGAACATATAGTTTTCGCTGCCATTTACAAGGTCAATGTCAACTTCCTTACCTATATTACTTTCTGGAATTTTAAGGTCAGAAATACCTATCCACTTGCCGTCTTTTGAGCCTCCCATTACATAACCCTTTTCCATGGTATTACCATATGGAAGGATTATAACGGGTTTATAGGGATTGACATTATCAACTTCACTTACATTTGTATCCGATGGAACAGGAGTACTAAAATTGGGACTCTCTGTACCTGATGGTATTGGAGCAGTACTTTTCTCAGGTCTTAAAAGAGAACAAGAAGTAAGAATAGCAGTAAGACCTGCGATAAATATAAATGTTTTAACAAAATTTTGGTTCATATAACCTCTCCTTTGAGTTTAGAAGATATTGCTCAATACTATAATAATAGCAGATAAATGAACAAAGGAGTATAGGTTTTGATAAATTTAGAGGAGAGGAAAATTAACATGCTTTAATAGGACGAAACAAAAGCTGATTTGAATGTCCATAGGTTCTTTGATGGACACAAGTGCTAAGAAGAAAGGGATACAAATATAGTGTATTGTTTGTGATCCAATTTCTCAGGAAAGATTGTTTTATATACCGCCGGATGAAAGTTCGAACGGAGCAGTAAAAAAAATATCTTTTCGCAAAATTTTTTGAACCAAAACAACAATTTTGATATCTTATTAATATATATATCTTTAAAAAAAGATCCAAAGAGGTGAGTGTTATATTGGATATCGAAAACTTAGTGAATTCTGCTAAAAGCGGCGATAAAGATAGCTTTGTTTTGTTGGTGAAAACATATGAAAAAACCATGTACTTTGTTGCAAAAACTTATTTGCGAGATGACCATGACTGTGCAGACGCTATAAGCGAAGCTATATTGAATGCCTACAAAGCTTTGAAAAGACTAAAAGATCCTACAGCCTTTAAATCCTGGCTTATGAAGATTTTAGTGAATGAAGCAAAAAAGATATCTCTGCAAAAGGGTTCTGTTCTTGTAAGTGAAACAACTGAAGTATCTGGGATACAAGATGATTATAATACTATAGAAATAATGCAATTGGTGAAAATGCTGGATTCTGACTTGAGCGCAGTCCTTATCCTTTTCTATTTTGAAGATTTCAAAGTTTCGGAAATCTCAAGTGTTTTAAACATTCCAGAAGGCACAGTCAAATCAAGACTTTCAACAGCACGCAAAAAACTATCGGATATTTTAAGGAGGTAGAAACTATGGATAACTCAAAATTGGACTCTATCATAGAAAAGTTAAAAATTCAATATGATACCACTGACACACCGGAATATATTTCAAAAAGTGTTTCCTCTTCATTAGAAAAGCTGCCCGTTAAGAAGAAGTTTATAAAACTTAAGATTATAACTGGCCTTGCAGCAGTATTCATGCTTATAATTTGTGCAAGGTTTTTATCAAAAATGCAAATAGTACCAGAGACTGAAACCTCAGGTATTTATCCAATTGCACTTCAGTGGAATAATGCTTTATATTACCCTAGCACAAATATAGTACTAGATGCAGGCCTTTTAGATCTTACGCTTGGCAAAATTACCAAAGTCAATTACCCTATGCCACAAAAAAGTGGCGAAGTTAATAGTGAATCCCCCTTTCCTATTAATTCTAAAATTTGTAGTATTAAAGGTGTTGAAGTAACGGAAGCTATTGGAATTCTAAATGATGGTAAATTCTATAGAATTGATAGAATGAGGTCTTCTCGTAGTATTTTTTTTGATGGAAAAATATACGACTTCGGAGGCAATTTTGATGAGGATGATCAAAAAGATAATTTGGACAAAATGGTCGGAGAAGTTAAGCGAATCGGGATCAGCCCTGAAAATGCTCAAGATGGCGATATAACTTTGTTAGGTGTTGAATCATCTGAAACAGTCTTTTTTAAAGGTGGTAAAATATATCTGCTTAAGGATACTCCGGATACAGCAGCTATTGCTGTAGAAGACAAAAGTGGCAAGTATCAAAAAGCAACCTATGTGAAAAGAGCTAACTAGCTCATCAACGATTTTACTTTTTATATTTCATATTTTTCCACTTTCGGAACAGATGCAGCCTTCTTTGAAGTAGATTTCATATGGAGATGGATATACGAAACGACTGTATTTATATAACAATTTCGGCAGATGAATTATAACCAGTGTACTAATTTAACTATAGTGTTTTCTTTGTTATTAATATTTGAGATACTGATTTAAAGTTCTTTGTACCTGTATGATATACTATTTTTGCTATGTGTCCAGTTATATAAGCTGCGGCCATGCTATTACCAAACATATTATCAGGGTTTTCTTGAAATTCATGTACCCCTTTAATTCCATCAATGCCAAATGGAGCTAACCATAACTTATTATTATAGGAAAATTCGTTTTTCTCAAGATATTCTGAGCCTTTGACTCCAAAAACACCCTTTAACTGTGCAGGGTAGCTAATGCCTTGTAAGTTATCATGTGCTGCTACAACTAAAATATTGTTTTTGTGAGCTTCTTTTATGATCTTTCTTAACGCAAAGCTATAGAAAAATGATCTTGTACCAAGGCTTAAATGAATTATATCTGGTTTGTTTTCCAGACACCAACAGAGTGAATATATTAAAATTCTAGCATCTGTTTTGAGATTTTCATTTAAAATATTAACACTTGTCAATTCAACTTTATTAAAAATATCTCTAATAATCAGTGATATAGCTGTACCATGCATATTTTTAACTTCTCTTTTATTATCTTCTGCAATATATGAATCTTTATTTATTCCGAAACCTGTAGAATTAGTAACATATTGATTTAGGTCAGAAATATTCTTATTAATTCCACTATCTACGACAAAAATTTTTACTGGATTTTTGAAACAATTATTATTCATAAACACTCACCTTTTTAGCCTCCTACAACTTTAGGAGTTGATGTAATTGTGGTAATTTCACTTTTATATAGCTTTTGATATGTTTTATTATCTTTAATTAGACTATTATGGTTGCCAAAACCTACAATCTTGCCATTTGACATTACGATTATCTCATCAGCTTCTAAGACAGTGACAAGGCGATGGGCAATAATTAAAACTGTGTGCTTTTTAGCTATATGATCAATTGCTTCTTTGATCTTTATTTGCGACTCATTATCAAGGGCGGAAGTAGCTTCATCAAACAATATTATTCTTGCATTTCTAAGTAATACTCGAGCAATAGCCAATCGTTGTTTTTGTCCTCCTGAAAGTGTTATACCATTTTCTCCAAGAACAGTGTCATATTTATCAGGGAGTGAATTTATAAAATCATGTATATAGGCAATCTTGCATGCTTCAATTAAATCTTTATCTGTTGCCTCTGGTGATGCCAGTTTTAAGTTTTCTTTAATTGACAGGGTCATAAAATATGGTTCCTGATGTACGATTGCGAGGTTCTCACGCAGAGAGATTTCATCAATATCAAAAAGAGGAATACCATCAATAGTAATTATACCTTTTGTAGGTTGGTAAAACCTTAATAAAAGGTTAAATAATGTTGTCTTGCCGCTGCCGCTTTGCCCAACGATAGCAATTTTTTTATTGGCAGGTATATTTAAATTTATATTGTTGAGAATTTTGGTTTCTTCATCGTAGTGAAATGAAACATTTTTAAACATAATACTGCCATTAACTTTTTTTAACTTTTGCTTACCAATTGGTTCAATACCATAGTTTAAATTGTCAAGCAACCCAAATATGCGTTCTAGTGATGTTAAAACTTGTTGTATTGATGCGTTTATTTGGGTTACACTCATCAGTGAGTTTGAAAACTGTTCGGAATAGGATGTAAAGGCAATAAAGTTTTCCATAGTTAGTGTACCCATGTAAACAAAGTATCCTCCAACTAGCATAACTATTATTTCTGATGAAAAATTTACAATTTGGGATATCATTTGTGAAACACTGCTTATTATATTTATTTTTAATCCTTTCACTTTTAGGTTTGTAGATAACTCTAAAAAATTCTTAAAACTGATTATATTTGCTCCTAAGCTTTTTATTTCCCGGATACCAGAGATGGTTTGATGGATGTGACTAAAATAGTTATCATTAAGTTCAAAAAATTTCTCGTTTTCTTTGCGAATTTTAACACCGAATTTATGGAAAATTACAAAAGTTACAGGGAAGCAAACAAGTACTATTAAAGCCATACGTATGTCTAAACTAAATATTACAATTCCAACAATAATCACCCGTAAAATTTGAACAATGGTATTAATAAGCTGATTTGTTATTATATCAGCTACTCCACCGACATCGCCCTCTAAACGCGACATAAAATCTCCAGTTCGCATTTTATCAAAAGCTTTTATTGGGAGATTAAGTATTTTATTATAAATATCTTTTTTAAGATCAAAGATTATTTGTTGACTTAAAAAAGATGTTAAATATGAACGCATGAAACCAGTTAATGAATTTACTAAAAATACTATTGTAATAAGTAAGATATTATCTATGACTTTGGGAAAATTATTACCAAAAAGGTTGACAATTAATTTTGCCCACAGCAATGGTTGAATTATATCAGTAATAATCACTAATAGTATAGTTAGAAAAGCAAAGAAAAATTGTATTTTATATGGTTTTATGTATTGGATTGCTCTCTTTATAAGAACCCTATCTTTCTTATTTATGAACAAAGTTGTCAATTCCTTTCTTAGCTGAAATAATTGCATAATTCAAACGAAGTATAGCGAAGTTTGAATGGACATGCAGCTGTTTTGCAACGTAAAACAAGTGTCACATATTTAGAATCCATAACTTCGCAAATCAGAAGATTATACTTCTACTGATTTACGAAGTCATAGAAATTTATTTAACAACAAGTGTTGTTAAATATCAGTAATACATTGTTAGTTAAAAAATCAATCTGGTAGCTGCCACCTTCAACACCTTCCCATTGATATTTCTCCTGTATATCATTCCACCATTTTTCGTAGAGGTTTTGGGTCTTTCCCGTATCTTCAGCAAGTTTCTGGTAGATAGTGTCTTTTATTTCACTGTTTAATAAGTTATTATCTGTTATTGAGTATAATAATTCACTTAAACCACGTTTTCTCTCAAAAAGCCTTTCTATATAATTTTTTTCTTCCTCCGTAATTGCACCAACAATTTTATTTTCCATGAATATTCATCCTTTCTGATATTGTAAATATTTAACATGTCAATCGCTTTATTCTAAAGGCAGTTAATGTTACTGGGTTTATAAATTTTGGTTAATGGATCCATATAATCAATGGCTTGTAGAATATTATCAAATTTATAGCCATTTTTAATTAATTCTTTTTGGATTTTAAAAGAAACCATTCGTTCAATGTGGCTGATATTACACTGAATAGCAGATGGCGTGTTATATTCACCTGTTAATTTTTTGTTTAGATATTTGCATCTTTGACAATGAAAAGCATCACAGGCATTGCAAATAGGTGCTTTAGATAACTTTAATAATTCGGGGTTATTAATGTTAATACCTTCTTCTAAACTGCCAATACTGTTTTTTGGATTATCAAAGTAAAATGCAGGACAGAGGTAAAATTTTCCGTTAGGTGCCAAAGAATAACTTTTAATACCTGCATCACAATTAGACATAGATTTTAGATCAAATATATCAGTTAGGACGTTTATTTCTGGTATCTCTTGAGCTTTGGCTATAGCTATAATTTCTAAAGCTATAGCTTCTAATTCAAATTGATATTTAGCTAAATCGTCCTTGCCCCATCTATCTAAATCTTGTATAACAAGATTGACGCGGGTAGATGTTTTAAATAGATCTAAAACATTCTGACATAAATTGTCTATATCATTTCTGGTCATTAGCAAAATACAGTTGGGTGCTGAAATATTGTTTAAAATAATTTCATTACGATATACAGGTATGTCTACTTTATCTAGTATTGATTGCTCACCTGAAATACAATTTGCTGAATGCAATTCATTGGATAGAAAAATAGGTATCATATCATTTTCATCAGAAAAGGCAATTCCTTTTTTCATTATTTCCTCACTCATTATGCTGACAGGCTGTTCTTCCTTTGTTTTGTAAAAACAATGCGGTGTTATGTCGTCACTTGTGATGAATTGTAAATATATTCCAGCAGCTGTCCTATTTCGTTCAATTTGATTACGTTCATATTCTGATATGATTCCTGTTTTCTCCTTGAATTTTGTCCAAAAGTATTTATTTGCACGACTGTTGGCCTTATGCATTTTACATATAAATGTCGCTCTTTGATAGATGGTATCACTATCTGCCATATCATAATTACAACCTTGACACCAGCCACAATTGCTTGCTACTTTGCAATTAATACATTCCTCCCGACTTTGATCTGCTAGATTTAAAGCCAAGAATGGGCGTACTTTATCAGGGTTTATTCCTGTGTATATATCACCTATTTGCCAACCTTTTTGATTACTTAGAGAATAATCAGCAAACCTTATGCAGGGAAATAAGTTCCCTTTTGGATCAATAGCAAGCATTTTGCCGGAACCACAAAAGTTTTTACTCAAATCTTCTTCAGTTAATGGATGTCCGGTGTATTCATCAAAAAATCTAACACTATAGTCTTTCCAAAGCTCGTTTTCTAATATATAATCAGCAAGTTCGAGTAATTGATTTTCAAAAATTATATCATCCCCGTCTTTCCAGGCATTCTCAAAAACTACATTAGCAGGAATGTTTTTCATACCCATATTCCATAAGTGAATTATACTATCTTTTAGGTATGGTAAATCGTTACTTGCAAAAGTTACTTTTGTTGTAGATCCTGGAAATTGTTCCAACCACATAGGGACATTTTTTACTACATCATCATAAGAACCTCTTCCGTCTTTATAAATTCGATTGAGATCATGTTTTTGTTTTGTTCCATCGATGGTAATGCCAATTGATAAATGGTAATAATTTTTTGCAATAAAATTTTGAACTTCAGGACTATTATATAAAATACCATTTGTCGAAAAAGAAAACCGATAAAAATCAAACCATTTATGGTTTAGTAAAAACATCTGTTGTTTTATATAATCACAAATATTATCAATTAATTCTATTTCCATAAATGGCTCTCCACCAATAAATTCCCATACAACGGCATCGTGTCCTTCACTGACAGAATCAGTATTTAAAATATAATCTACAGCTTTTTTAGCTGTTTCAAAGTCCATTTTGGTTGTTTCATTTTTGCCAATTAGATAACAATATTTACAAATCAAATTGCAATCCTCTGTAACAATAAAGGTTATTGATTTTGCTTGATCATTTTTCCATGTTGGTGGCAATTTACCCATTTCATAAGATTTATTTGCTACACTACTCATATATTACATCTCCTTAACAATTTGAATCATCACAAATTTACTATTTTATAATCTAAAATGTTAATAATCCGAATATAAACTGCACTAAAAGGGCATATTGTAAAATAATAAAACTATATGCCCATGTGCAGTATAATAATAAAAGGTTATACTAAAAAGCATTTACTAGTTTAAGCTTTATTTACATGTATGACTACAACTAATTCCTAATTCTAATATGTATATTTTCTACAACTAGTAACACAATCAGTACGACAAGTACTAGAACATAATATTGCACAAGTACTATTACAGTTACTTGCACATTTTCTGTCACAGCCGCCTTTACAACTATTTGTACAAATCAAAAAACAACCATAACCGCTAACATTTTCCTTTGTTGAATTAATTTTTTTTGAATATAAACGTTTCATAAAAATTCCTCCTTATAATATAAGTAATTATTATTTGACTTGTCTTTTTTAGTAAACCTTAATTATTATGTAGATAAACTATCATATTAAGAAATGAATTGCTATATAAAGCCATTATATCAATCATATGTCACTAAACATTGAGCGACTATCACATTTTGAACCAAATTCATACGTTTGTAACGCTATTATGGAGACAGATGTATGTTTAGTGAAAAGTATTTGATCTAAACTTGAAATATGCTCAATGTATAGGCAACTATAATGGTTAGTATAGTTAGAAAGGTATTGTTATTTAGTGAAATATATGGTAATGTAATTCATATAGATTATATGTGTTTTGTTAAGTGCATTGTAGTTATATGTAAGAACGGGATGGTTTTATGACTTCATTAGATATTACAAATGTAATATTGCAATCAGTAATTGGCTTATTACTATTAGCTCTTATTGTTTTTTCACTGACTAAATGTAAGAAATGTTTATTATTGTATTCACTCGTTCTTTTACAATTAGATATATTATTATGGACATTCTTTGGCATTATGCAGGTACTTACACTTAACAGACCTGGATTTGTTCTATTTGGATATTTGAAGTATCTTTCAATATGTTATTCTGGTTTTCTTTTCATAATATTTAGTTATATTTATACAACCAAAAATATAAAAAATCTTAAATACATGATAATGATGCTAGGTATACCGCCAACATTATGCTATATCGGGGTTTTGACAAATGAATTACATCATCTTTTCTTTATTGAATTTAAATTCTATGGTCTGACTAAATACGGAGTATTATTTATAATCCAAACTATAATTTCATATGTATATATCCTAATAGGATGTATTTTTCTAATAATACATATGGTGAATCAGCCAAAATCCATGCGAAAACAGGTGTTATTTATTCTTATTGCATTTATTTGTCCTTTTATTATTAACGCAATGATGGTCTGTGGTATAGTAAATTTTCATAAAATTGATTTAACAGTAGTATGTTTTGCTTTTACTATGATGTTTTTAACCATTGCCATAGGAAAATATAAGCTACTAAACATTATACCTATTGCTCTCGAGGAAATAACTCAAAATATGAATGAATCAATTTTAGTAATTGATTCATTTAATAATATAGTGTATACGAATAAGTCATTGTTATTAAACTTTTGCTACAATAAAAAAAGCTTAATAAACGAGCCGATTACTAATTTTGTCAGTGAACTAAGGAATAATATTGTTTGTAATGAATTTAGTACAACGTTACTTGACGCTATGGAATTTGGAACAAATGAATATATAAATGGCGAATTTAAGATTATGGAACCTGAACAAAAATATTATTTTGCATATGCTAAACCAATTTATGACCTAAAAAACAAGTTAATTGGAAGGGTTTTTTCATTTAACGATGTTTCTGGTTACAGGCAATTAGTTGAAAAATTGGCTTTGTTTAAAGAACGGGATCGAATAGCAGTTGAAATGCATGATAATCTTGGGAGGACATTAACTTTATTAGAAGCAAATCTTGAACTGGGTTTATATGAGATGGAAAAGTCTAATATAAATTTCCTGGGTACATCAACAGGCAAGTTCTTCGAATCTTTAAATCTTTCAAAAGAAGGATTGAGGCAATTAAGATCTTTTGTATCTGGTATTACAAATATCCAAGTAGAAAAGCAAAAAGGCAAAGATTTAGTCATATCATTAAATAATTTGTTTTCAAAGTACACAGATCTAGGTCTCAAAATTGATTTTACTTGTAATAAAAAGGAGCTTTCTAACAGTTCTATTTATGACGCGTTTATTTACAAGATATGCCAGGAGTCGCTTACGAATTCTATTCGCCATGGAAAGGCAAAACAAGTTAAAATAAATCTTGATTTTGATATTGACGTGATTAAGTTAAATATAGTCGATGATGGTAAGGGGTGTACTAAAATTAAGAAGAATTTTGGCTTAAGTAGAATTATGGAATATGTTTCAGGGGTAAATGGCAAGATTCAACTAAGTTCGAAAAAGGATGAAGGTTTTAGTATTGATATAGAATTACCTAATAATGTAGATTTACCTGAGAGCAAAGAGGTACATAAAGAATACAGTGAGGTGATATTTTGATAAATGTTGTTATTGCTGACGATGAAACCATCTTACGTGAAAGTATAAAATATAGACTAAATAGTGACGAAAGCATTAATATTGTTGGTTGTGCTGGAGATGGGCATGAGACTATTGAATTATGCGAAAAAGGCAATGTAGATGTAGTCCTTATGGACATAAAAATGCCAAAGTGTGATGGTATTGAAGCTGCAAAAATTATTAAAGAAAAATATAGCTTAATAAAAATCATCATTTTAACAACATTCGCAAATGATGAAAGTTTTAAAACCGCTATATCTAATGGTGCCGACGGTTACTTATTAAAGGATGTGACACCTGATATTCTGATAAATGCTATTAGAAATGTGCATAGTAACCTTAAGGTAATTCATGATGATGTGTTTCAAATGCTTTCAGAGGTTAAAGATACTGTAAGTGAAGCCGATCAACATATATACAAGCATGACTTAAGTGAAAAGGAGATTTTAATTGTACGATATATTGTACAAGGAAAATCAACACAAGAAATGTCTAAAGAGCTGTTTTTAAGTGAAGGAAGAGTCAGAAATTTGATAGCTGATATTTTAACTAAACTAAAATTAAGAGATAGAGTTCAACTTGCTGTATACGCAATAAAAAATAAAATTGTTTAAATGAATTTTTATACAGACAGGGATGATTTTAGGAATAGAGAGCAGGTGAATATTTGGTTATGAATTTATAATTGTTTGCATTTGAGTGGTTGAAATGCAAATAAAAAAATATTATAATCACTTTGAGGATAAAAATGAGGAGTGATTTTGTGGAGAATAGAGCAGGTCGAAAATTAAAAACTGGTAGTGGCAATGCAGAATATTCATGTTTTATTCCTGCACTTACGTTAAATAGTGAAGTGGTTTATATAATTCCTCTAAAAAAGTTGTTTTTTTTGAAAACTTTTTCTTCTAAACAAGCAATAGCAAAGCATAGGAGGAGAATTCTTCCCCTCACATATACTTGTATTCCGAACGGAAACCATGATTGAAGCTTTACATGCATAAATCCAAATTCTTTATCTAAATAATAAAAATAATACTGAAGACATTTTCTTTGTCCGTTTTTAAGTTCTAGTTTTTGAGTTTCTTTGTTCTTATTAATTTCAACAGATGGTCCCAAAAGGGCACAAAAATCTTGCTATTGATAATATAAAGAAATAATAGTATAATATTAACTAAATAAATCACTGGTGATTTTGGAAGGGGTTTTTTTATATGCTTATAAAATCTTCATCTGCGCTTAGAAATGATTATGATAAACTTGTTAAGTTAACAGTTGAAAAAAATGAGCCCATTTATATAACCCGCAACGGTGAAGGCGAGACAGTATTCATGTCAATTGAATCTTATGAAAGACGTGAAGCTGAGTTGAAGCTTCTACAGAAATTACTTTTTGCTGAGCGCAACCGACTTAATGGGGCACCAACTCATACTATTGAAGATGTACGTTGCGAGTTAGAAGAGATTTATAATGACTAACTACAAGGTAAAATTACTTAGTGAAGCACGATTGGAGCTACGGGATATAGCTACCTATCACAAAATGAAAATAGGCGCCAATTCAGCTAGAAGGGTTACAAACCATATTCTTGATGCTATCGAAAAATTATCTAATTTCCCTGAAATGGGAATGGTACCACCTCTCAAGATGATTGCGGAAGCTGGATATCGTATGCTAGTTGTAGAAGACTATCTTTGCTTTTACTATGTTGTAGGGAACAGTATTTTTGTTTCTCATATTGTACACGGAAGTGTTGATTATATCAAACGCCTTTTTTAAACACTTTGTGTTACCATACACTCCTTTTAAAAGGGTGTATTCTGTTTTGCGAATCTAATTAAATTCCCGCTTTTGCACCCTCTTAATTTAGTTCCAATTATATTTCAAAAGTACTGTCTGAGTCTCAGCGCACAGGTATTGTGAAACGAACTGAAGCAATTAAACCCCCTTCATTAGTTAGTTTTCCATTTATAAATTTCTTTTAAATAGTTCACCAAAAGTAAGGTTTGGAGAACTTATTCGATTTGCCAAAACACTTTCGATTTTAATAAATCTTACTAATTTATTGGGAGAAATGAATAGATTCAATTGTATTATTATATGAGAAGGCTTTCTTAAGTTAATTTCTGGTGGAGGAAAGATATGGAACTTGAAGAAGAACAGCTTATAAATTTGGTAAAAAAACGAAAACCAAAAGCTTTGGAAAAGGTAATGGATTTGTACATGAATTCCGTTTGTGGTTTGGCTAAGGGTATTCTTTTAAGTGTGGGATCAGAGGAAGACGTAGAAGAATGTGTACAAGATGTTTTTCTGGATGCTTGGAATAATATTGAGAAGTTTAACCCTCAAAGAGGTAGGTTTAAAACATGGCTATTGATATTATGTAAATCTAGAGCGTTGAATAAAAGAAAAGCTCTGATTAACAAAGGGAAGATTATTCAGTTGGACGAAAAATTAACTTCTTCAAAGGAAAATTTGGAGGAAAACTACCTTGCCAGAGAAGGTAAGGAAAATGTAATTGAAGAGATAAAGTCCTTTAACGACATTGACAGAGAGGTATTTATAAGAAGATATATTTTGGAGCAAAGTATAGAAGAAATTTGTTCTGCTATGTATTTAAGTAGACAGGCGGTAGACAACCGTTTATGGAGAGGACGTAAGCAACTTAGGGAGTCACTTGCGTCAAATGAAAGGAGGAGTAAGAATGAACAACGAGGATAAGGACATTTTTGAATTGATGGACGATATTCCATATGAAGAGAAGCTCCAGCTTATTGATTGTATAAATGTGGATGATACTACTATTGGAAACGATCAAAAGGAAAGAATTAAAAGTGGCGTTATGGCTAAATTAAAAGTCAATTGTATCGGTAGTAGAAACAAAATCAAATTTGGAATAGTTGCTGCTGGCTTTATTCTGGTGTTGTTTTTTACCGGACTTACTCCCTTTGGACAAAAGGTCGTAGCGGACATCGCTGAAAAGTTGTTCTTTATACCAGGATGGGGCAAGGCGGAAGTGTATGAGAAAGATGATATCTTTATCCTTGAACAACCTATTGAATATGAAGAAAAGGCTAGGAAGGTTGTAGTTAGTTCAGTCACGAAGATTGGCAATACTATGGGGATAACTATTTTAGGTGATGGATGGGACTCGAAACTTACAATTGAGGACGAAAATGGGAATATGTATACAAGTAATTCTTCTGTGAGAACCTCTGGATTTGGTGAATACTATTTTTCTGATATACCTGCCGGAGTAAATGGTTTTAAGATATTATGCTCCGATTATATTATCCCAATAACTTTAAAAAAAGCAGAGAGCTATACAGATTATACAAGCATGGGACCAACGGATATTAAGAATAATTTTGGCATAACCTTAGTACCTAAAAAAGATGGGAACAAAATCTGGTTTGATTTAATTCAGCATGCCTCAAAGGACAGGAAGGTAGCTCTATATGGAAAGGAGAATAAGGAAGGGCATAGTTATATTAATATTCTTGTCAAGGATGATAAAGGTAAGGCTTATCCTGTCGAACACTTAGATAAATTAGGAACCACATCACGCTTCTACTTCAAAACTGAGGGGGATGCTGAAAAGTTTACAGTTAATATTCCTGAAATTACTTTGGAGTACAAGGTGGATAATGAACTATCAATACCTATGCCTAAAGAGGGTGAAACTCATATTAACAAAGAAATTGTTATGCATGGATTTAAGCTTAAGATTACAAAAATACTGAGGGTTGGAAATAACGTCAAAGTTTTTGTAGACACAGAGAATGATGAGAGTAAGTGTGAAAATTTGAGTGTAGTATTATTGGATATGGCTGAAATGTCTTTGGGAGGATATAGTTGGAAATTTGATGACAATATAACAAATCTATATTATGTATTTGATATCAACCCCAAAAATCCAAAACTGAAGATGAAATTCAAAGAGATGAATACAATTATGAAAGGTCCTTGGACTTTTGAGATAAATAGCAAGTGAAATATTTATTGCAAGTAAATAGACATTTTAATCAGCAATGAAAAGAATAAGATTTATGTGATTGATGAGCTGAAACGGAGTCTGCATCCAAAACTGACCTATAAGTTTTTGGAACTTTTTTCGAGCACCTCAAAGAGAATAGCACTCAGCTTATATTTACAACGCATGAGTCCACCATTATGGATCAAGAACTTTTAAGACGTGATGAGATTTGGTTTGTAGAGAGAAATAAAGACAACGTTTCGCACCTTTATTCACTGGATTGTTTTAAAGAACGCTATGATAAGAAACTAAGCAAAGCATACTTAGAAGGTAGATATGGAGCGGTGCCGATACTGAAAAACTTTTCGGATAAGGTGGGTGAAGAAGAATGAGCCCGCTAAGATAGGGTAACAGTATTTGGAAGACAACTTACTATATTTAAATGGGGGTACATTAATGAAAAATAAAAAGTTAGCAAAACTATTACCTGTAATTTTTTTTGTTGAGTTGTTAGTAATTCACCTAGTAGACACATTATTCTACAGAGTGATAAAAACGGGGTTGTTTGATATTGCAATTATTCTTCTATTACTTTTTTTTGTATTCATAAAAGAGTTTGGAAAAGGGAAAATTATAGGTTTTATTTTGCTATTAGTCTTAATTCCAGCTCTATTTGTTTTTAATTTGCCATCTACTACCTACGAAGGTGGAAAGGTTATTGTCCAAAATGAAATAAATAGGGATGAGGTAGCTTTTATTTCTACGAAATACAAACTAATACCGACTACTCCTCTCAAGTCATGGTTTATTAATGATTATTGCTATCATTATGAAGTTGAAGTTTCAGGAGATATGTTTTTTTATACTGTAAATCCAACTGATGGGACTATATTTCAACTTGAAGAAGATTTCTTTAGGTATAACCGTTAATATTCAATTAAAAGCAAACAATATTAGGTGGTACATCAAAGTCTAAAAGGCAATTTTATACATAAACCTTTATAATGAATTATAACTGAACATATGCTTGATATTTTTTTGATTCTAAGAAATAGATTCATTAAAAACATAAAATTCTTTATTTTTTGTTAAGAATGTAAATGGTGAAACACTTACAATACATACTTATTTAGCATTATAAAATTACTATAAAAGGTATATTAGGTAATCAGTTGTTAAAATCAGAGTCATATGGTATACTTTTTAAGTTGTTTGTGTTATGAGAAGTATGTTTTGAAACAAAAAACAAACTTTGAAAGGGGGAATTAATTCATATTACACCAAATATATTTCTCATGTTCACGAATGCGAGGATATTATTTGGGGAGGTCATTTAACAATGAAAAAAGGTTTTTTTAAATTTACGACGGCATTAATTCTATTTGTATTTATTTTCAATCTCTATGGGCAAGTTGCTTTAGCCTGTAAACAAAACTATGACAATATCAAGAAGCAAGGCGAATTCTTAAAAACTACTATTTCTCAAATTACAGACGGACAGGAAAAGATGGCTCTTGTATATGATTTAGAAGGATTAAAATCTTACAAAGCTGCTCATGAGAAATTAAAATCTGTTAGCGATGTCGTTTATAAGGATTATTCAAATGCAATCTCGTTTGAGTGTGATAAAAACTTTATTCCTTCACTTCTGCAAGATGGAATCAAAATTGATCATAAGAGCAAAATTCCAACACTAAACGAATTACTGTCAAACTTTGAAACAGAAATAAGTAATCAGTATGTTTATACTTGTTGGAATACTTCAGATAAATTGTTTGAAATAAAGAGAGATTTGTCTAATTACGCTGTTGGTCTTATCTATTCTGGCAGATGCGACAATAAGACTGTTTCACTTCTTACCGATGCTACTAAAAACTTTTTTATGGCAGATAAAATTCTTTGCAATACTACGATAAACGAGTTGAAAAATATTGTTAATAGTACTAAAGACTTAAAAGTACGTATTAAAGCAACAGCTATGTTTAAAGTCTCTGAAAAGATGTTTGAAAATGCAAACAAACATATAAAAAAGGGTCAAGTTATACCTTCTGCTACTTTATATGAGATTACATACGAAAAATTACTAGAAACCTTAAAAATATGTGGATTTGAATATAGCAAAACGATGCTAGAGGATGAAAAAGATTCAGATGGGGATGGGATTTCAGATGCTTTTGAATTAATATTTGGAACAAATCCATTTAAGGCTGATACTGATGGGGATGGATTATCTGATAGCATTGAATTTAAAATATCTAAAGTATGCTCACCTACAGACTATGATACTGATAAAGATAGAATATCAGATGCTAATGAAGATTCCGATAATGATGGACTTATAAATAAGAAAGAAGCTGAACTTGGTACTGACATTACTAACGAAGATTCTGATGGTGATGGTCTCAAGGATGGTTTTGAAGTTAATACTTTAAAGACTGATCCGTTAAAATATGATACTGATGGAGATGGACTTTCAGATGGAGATGAATATAAATTAGGAACAAATCCGCTTGTTCCCGATTCTGATAACGATGGAATTCCTGATGGCGAAGAAAAATTTAAGCAAAATAAAACAGAAAACTTTGATATAAATATATCCAATGAAAAGAATATTGTTAAAAATGTTACTGTTAATTTTGAGGCTACAGGAAACGCACAGACATCTACGGTAGTTGAAAATGTTTACAATAAAAGTATTTCTACTAACGTAGTCGGGCGAGTTAGTTATCCTTTTGATATTAGAACTACGTCAACTTTTGATGAAGCTGTTGTTTCTTTTAACTATGATGAGAATGCACTTGGAGATATTGATACTGAAGATTTGGGAGTGCTTTGGTTTGACGAAGCTAATAAAAATTATGTGCTAATGGATTCCACTGTAGATGCCAATAATCAGACAATTAGTTTTACAACAACTCATTTTAGCGAATATTTACTTATCAACAAAAGCATATGGTTTGATTCTTGGAGAAAAGAATTAAATTATGGGAGACAAACTGATGACACTGGCGAAACTCAATATTATGATATCGTTTTGGCAATAGATTCTTCGGGCAGCATGGATTGGAATGACCCTGATGACTTAAGAAAAGTTGCTGCGAAACAATTTATTGATGCTTTCTTGCCTGAAGATCAAGGAGCAGTTGTTGATTTTGATGGCTCGGCAGATATTTTAATACACTTAACTAAAAGCAAGGATAGTATTAAAACTGCTATAGACACCATTGATTCATCTGGTATCACTAATATAGATGCAGCAATAAATACTGGAATTGATGAACTTATTTCATCTTATGCAAAAGAAGAAAATCAAAAAATCATAATACTTCTTACAGACGGTGAAGGTGATTATTATTCATCAACTACACAAAGAGCAATAAATAATAAAATAAAAATATATACTGTTGGATTGGGTTCCGATGTAGATGAAGTACTTCTTGAAACAATAGCAGCTGCTACAGACGGTATATATTATCAAATTGCTTCAAGCGATGATTTGTTAGATGCATTCAAGCGTGTCCAAGATGATACAATAGGTGAAGGAGATACAACTGATACTGACGGAGATGGATTGCCAGACATTGTAGAAATCACTGGTTTTAGAGTTATTACAGGAGAAATTATTAAAACAGATCCATATAATTATGATACTGATGGTGATGGGTTAAGCGATGGTGAAGAAGTTGGAAAACTAACATTTGCTACTTTTGCTAGTACTCAAATACCTTTTGATTCAAGACCTTACTACAATATGATTAGTTATCCTGATAAAAAAGATAGTGATAATGACGGTTATGATGATGATATAGATATTGACCCCTTTGTATATAATACTCCTGATGAACAAGAATTTATTGCAGATGATATGAATGTGGATGAAGAAATTTTCTGGAGTTTTGCATGGGGTGTTGCTGCATCAGCTGTGGAAAATGGACTTAATTCTGCTAATGACGTTGCAACTGTAGTTAATAGTCTATTTTTTGGGACTCAATTTGCAAGTTTTGGTTATATATCATTTTCTGAAAAGAAAGAAGAAATGCTAGAATACATTGAAAGTAAAGTTACATGTGATTCGGCGTATTATTTTGGAAAGACTGTTACTGACACAATTTTGACAGTTGCAGGCGTTATTGGAACAG
>CAYXPB010000064.1:0-19878 GCA_964466645.1 uncultured Acetivibrio sp.
TATTGCTACTTTTTTAATGAGTATAGGACAGACCTATGCAGCAGGGCAATATTTTTCAGGAGTATGGGGAGTTACTTCAGCTTCTAAGATAGCTGTCAGCGGATTGACTCTAAATTTAGAGAGAGATCCCGTATCAATTAATGATCGCTTGGTAGTACCAGTGAGAACCGTTTTTTCTCAAATTGGTGCAAAAGTGGATTGGAACGAAGCAAGAAACAAATTGGCTATTACTAAGGGCAATGACGAGATAATAATGTATATTGGTTATACCAACTGCTATGTTAATGGTGTTATAAAGGCAATGGAAGCACCCGCTGTATTGTTTAATGGAACTGTCATGGTTCCGATCAGAGTTGTTGCGGAAGCATTTAATGTATCGGTAGCCTGGAGTGGAAAAAGTTCAACAGTTTATTTAGGAGAAGTGCCGGAAGAGTTAATTGAAGAAGTACCTGCAAGTGGGGGGGATTCTTCAAAGCTTAAAGGACGTGTTGTTGTGATTGATGCAGGACATGGAGGAACACAATCGGGTGCAGTATATGGAGGAATAAAAGAAAAGAATTTAAACCTTAGCATTGCAAAGAAACTGTATTCAAAGCTTAAAGGACTAGGCATTGTGACTTACATGACAAGAAACAATGATTCCACAGTAAGCTTATACTCAAGATCCGGTCTTGCAAACAGTAAAGATGCAGATTTGCTCATAAGTATTCACAATAATGCAGGACTATTAAAACATACCGGTAGTATGACATTATATTACCCTAGTTCATCAAAAACAAAAGGTAATTTGTCATGTTATGAATTTGCAAGTATTGTACAAAGGAATATGTGCAATACTTTAGGGGCCAAAGATATGGGAGTTATTGAAAGAACGGGCTTGGCTGTACTAAGAACTTCCAATATGCCAGCAGTAATAGCTGAAGTAGGTTATATGTCAAATGCTTCAGAACTTAGCAAATTAAAAACATCAGCTTATCAGGAAAAGGCAGCAGAAGCTTTAAAAAAGTCAATTGTTGAAAGTCTTGAAAAGATGTACAAATAGCATTTTCTAATAAACCGGCACCCAAAACAGGGTGACGGTTTATTGTTTTTTATGGTATAATGCTATGAATATCGATAAAAAATAATAAATTGTAGAAATTACAGTAGTATATATTTTGGGGTGATAGGATGAAAATAGCTGTTGTAGACGGTCAAGGTGGAGGTATAGGTAAGGCCATAGTGGAAAAATTGAGAAGAGAACTACCAGAAGAAACTCATATTGTTGCTTTAGGTACGAATGCGTTAGCTACAATGGTTATGCTCAAAGCAGGCGCTAATGAAGGTGCATCCGGAGAAAATGCAATAGTAGTCAACTCTACCAAGGTTGATATAATAGTTGGCGTAATAGGTATAATAGTTGCAAATGCTATGATGGGAGAATTGACACCAAAGATGTCAGAAGCAATTTCATCAAGTTCGGCTAAGAAAGTATTAATACCCTTAAATCGCTGTAATATCCAAGTGGTAGGCATAAATAATGATCCGTTACCTTACCATATAGATAGTGCTATTGATATAATCAAAAAGAACTTAAAAGGGTAATATCATTCTAAGTATTAGCAGGTTTAAAATTTGGCGCAGTAATTATAATAGGAAAATGTGTTCTTAATACTATTGTAGCATATACATAAAACTTGTTATGTTTTCATGTAAGATATCAGGATCTAATCTGCCTTTTTGAGCATCTGCAAATAGATTTTCATAAGCTTCCAATGCTCTTTTTATATGTTGCTTTTTTTCATAACTCCAGTCTGGGACGCTTTGAATTTCCTTTATATCATCAATATAGGTCTTTATGATTTCAAGGGTCTTTTCATTTGTCAAAATTAAAACCTCCTTATAGACCTGATTTTTTAGGGTATTGTATATGTATAGGATTTTCTTTAGAAAAGAAATTATACAAAGAAAATATTACCACTTAGGAATCTTTAATTATTTGAACAAGAACAAAACTAAAAAGAATATATTTAAACGATTTTATCATCAAGGCTTATTATAGTATGAAAATGCGGAACACTACAATTAACATTAGGATTCATTATATATTTTACTTAAGGTGTTTTTTTGCTATAATATATAAAACATAAGAAATGGTTTTCATTGGTACTACTTTTATGTTAAAGCGTTGAAAATAACCATTAGGAAAGGTAACTATATATATGAATGAAAAGACCATAAGAATTTTGGAGTATAACAAAATAATAGACAGACTGGTGTCACTTACAGCATCGAATCTTGGTTCCGAATTGGCAAAGCAGCTTATGCCGGATAATGACTTTGAAAAAATTAAAATAAATTTGAAGGAAACCAGTGATGGGGTAAACTTTATATCAAGAAGGGGAAGCCCACCTTTAGGAGGTATTCATGATATAAGGGATAGTATTAGAAGAGCCGATATAGGTTCAATGTTAAACCTTAGAGAACTCATACGAGTGGCAGGAGTATTGCGTGCTGTCAGAAACTTAAAAAATTATTCAAGTGGCGAAAATATTAGGACAGATGATGATAATGTAGTAGGGGAATTGATTAGTTGTCTCGAAGCAGCTAAGAGGGTTGAGGATAAAATTAATCTTTGCATATTGAGTGAAGAGGAAATATCCGACAGTGCGAGTCCTGCATTAGGAAATATCAGGAGACAGATACGTCATGCTCAGAATTCAATAAAGGATAAACTTAATGACCTGGTTAGGTCTTCTAAATATCAGAAATACATGCAGGAGTCGATAGTTACTATGAGAGGGGATAGATACGTTGTACCTGTCAAACAGGAATACAGAGGTGAAATACCTGGCCTTATACATGATTCCTCTGCAAGTGGAGCAACACTCTTTATTGAACCTATGGCGGTTGTAGAGGCAAACAATACTATCCGCGAGCTTAAATTAAAGGAACAGGCTGAGATTGAAAGAATACTTCAGGAACTATCCGCTGATGTGGCTCAAATTGCTGTTGAACTTAAGACTAATATTACGCTATTGGCAAAGCTTGACTTTATTTTTGCTAAAGCAAAACTGAGTTTGGACTATAATTGTGTTTGCCCAAAACTTAACAGTGGAGGTAAAACAATTATCAAAAAGGGAAGACACCCTCTGCTTGATGCTAAAATTGTGGTGCCTATTGATTTCTGGATAGGTGAAGAATTTGACACTCTAGTTGTTACAGGACCCAATACAGGTGGCAAGACGGTAACCCTTAAAACTGTGGGATTGTTCACACTGATGACACAAGCAGGACTTCATATTCCTGCAAACGAAGGAACTGAAGTAAGTGTTTTTAACAAGATTTTTGCCGATATTGGAGATGAGCAAAGCATTGAACAGAGCTTAAGCACATTTTCATCTCACATGAAGAATATTGTAAATATATTAGAAAGCGTAGACAATAATTCACTTGTTTTATTTGATGAGTTAGGAGCCGGCACTGACCCTACCGAAGGAGCTGCATTGGCAATGGCGATTTTAGAACATCTAAAGGAAAGAGGCTGCACTATTGTTGCTACTACTCACTATAGTCAGCTAAAGGTTTATGCGGTTACTACGCCTTATGTTGAGAATGCCTGCTGCGAGTTTGATGTTGAGACCTTAAAACCGACTTACAAACTTTTGATTGGTGTACCAGGAAGAAGTAATGCCTTTGCAATATCTAATAGATTAGGGCTTATTGACTCAGTGGTTGAACATGCAAAGAGTTACCTGACAAGCGAAGAAATTAAATTTGAAGATATGCTTATGTCCATTGAAAAGAATCTTAATCAATCGGAAAGTGAAAGAACACAAGCACAGGTTTTGAAAATTGAGGCAGAAAAAATAAAAAATGAGATAGAAGGTCAAAGGAAAAGATTTGAGGATAAAAAGGAAATCATTTTAAAAGAGGCTAGAGAAGAGGCTAGAAAACTTCTATTGGATGCAAAGCATGAAGCAGAGGATGTTCTTTCGGAGATGAGAAGAATACAGAGGGAAAAGGAAAGCGGTACAAGTCAAAAGGCGGCAGAAGAGATGCGACTTAAGTTAAAGAATAGGATTGATACTATTGAAGATGCTTTGAGTAAGCCTATTATCCCTAAAAATACGCTTGTCAAACCGCCTAAAAACCTTAAGCCAGGAGATAGTGTATTAATTACTAATCTAAATCAGAGAGGAACTATTGTATCAACAGCGGATAAAAATGGTGAGGCAATAGTTCAGGCTGGTATTATGAAAATAAACGTTCATATCACCAATTTAAAAATAATAGACGAACAGAAAGAACAGATAAAGAGGACCGGAGCAGGAGAAATAGGCGTATCAAAAGTAAGAAATATTAGTAATGAAGTAGATGTCAGGGGTTTGAGACTAGATGAAGCTCTAGAAATTGTTGATAAATATTTAGATGATGTAGTTATATCGGGTCTTTCTGAAATATGTATAATACACGGCAAAGGTACTGGAATATTGAGAAGTGGAATTCACCAATATCTAAAAAGCAATAGACGAATTAAGTCCTACAGGCTCGGAAAATATGGAGAAGGTGAAACCGGAGTCACAATTGTAGAAATCAAGTAGAATTGTTCCATCTGTTATAACGTGTTAAACACTAATTAGCATTGTTTGGAATGTAGAACGTACGTAAGTATTGACAAATGTTAGAAAAAGCTATAATTTATAGATAGTTCGACAAACTACTAATCATATTAAGGGTGGACTCGTAGACCAGTAGATACGAGTCTTTTTCCTTTTTTGTTCCATACAACATTTCTAAATTCTTGAACGAAAGATATGAGTTGCTTGAAGAAATAGGTGAAGGTTTTTGTGTAAAAGTATATGGCTATTCGATCTAATTCAACTTTCGGCTAAAATGGTTTCATGCAAATTATTGCTTATAAATAATTAAGGCTTGCCCTGATGCTTATAAAATATTATGATATATATATAACAAATACAGTTTTTTGGAGATTATATGAATAAGGGTTTAAAGTTGTTTTTGAGATTGCTCCTTGTAATTGGAGGTACAGTACTAGGAGTTTTACTGTTTTTTAAGTCCATTTTGTACATTGCACCTTTTATAATAGCATTTGCACTGTCATCACTAATGGAACCTCTAATTAAGTTTCTAATGAAAAAGGTTAAACTTAATAGAAAAGCCTCAGCACTAATTTCACTTTTGCTTGTTATGCTAATCATTGGTTTAGTCCTGGCGTTTCTGATATCTAGGATTTATCAGGAAGCTTTAAGTTTGTCTGAAATAATACCTGAATATTCTAGGAATATTTATTTTAATGTTAAAGAGTATATTAGCAGGGCTTCGGAAATTTACTTAAGACTTCCTGAAGAAGCAACTAAAAGTGTAGAGGGAATGGTAGCAAATTTGACTTCAAATGTGTCGGAAATAGGAGGTTCCTTTGCAAAGAGATTATTTAACACTGCTATATCTATTCCACAGGCAATAATTTTTGTTATTATTACTATGTTGTCAACGTTTTTTATGGCAGCTGACAGGGAAAAGATTTATGATTATATCAAATTAAGCATTCCTGAAGTTTGGGTCAACAATGTAATAACCATAAAAGACGATATGTTTGCGGCACTCTTTGGTTATATAAGAGCCCAGCTAATACTTATGAGTATCACTTTTGTTGAATTAAGTATAGGTTTTGCCATTATAGGTGTTAAGCAAAACATACTCTTAGGATTGCTGATTAGTATCATAGATGCGCTTCCCATTCTTGGAACGGGAGGAGTTTTGATTCCATGGGCAATATATAATTTTATTACTGGCGATATTAGAATGGGAATTTCACTTATAATACTTTATGGCGTAGTATTGGTGGTAAGGCAGCTTATAGAGCCAAAGGTTTTAGGTCAGCAGATAGGATTACATCCTTTAGTGACTCTTCTATCCATGTATTTAGGATTGAGAATATTTGGTTATATAGGAATGATAATTGGTCCTATAACAATCTTACTCCTAAAAAACATAATTGGGGGATTGTTTAAGAAAAAGTCCTTTAAAGAATATGTAAAAGAGTGTGAATAAACAAAATTAAGAGGAGGCTGTCATGGACAGCCTTCTGATTTTAATTCTTTACCTAATTTTTTTATAGCTTTCTTTTCAATTCTTGATACATAGGATCTTGAAATACCCAGCATTTTTGCTATTTCTCGCTGAGTTTTACTTGTACCGTTTAAAAGGCCATATCTAAGTTCTAGAACCACCTTTTCCCTATTCTTTAGTACCAACTTCATTTTATTGTATAAACGCTTAACCTGCATTTTCAGTTCAACTTCTTCAACAACCGATTCAG
Organism: uncultured Acetivibrio sp.; assembly: GCA_964466645.1. Lineage (GTDB taxonomy): Bacteria > Bacillota > Clostridia > Acetivibrionales > Acetivibrionaceae > Acetivibrio. The sequence goes on from CAYXPB010000064.1 coordinate 6,323, forward strand.
CTTCGTTTCCAATTACGTCAATAAGTGCGATTTCATTTCCTTCACGGTCAACGCCGATAGGATCCTGAAGAGAAACTTCACTCTGGATTTTTTTGCTGGATCTGATCTGCATCAAAATCTCATTTTCAATGCATCGGGCAGCATAGGTGGCAAGTCGGGTTCCTTTATCGTGGTTAAAGGTAGCAATTGCCTTTATAAGGCCTATTGTTCCAATGGAGATAAGGTCATCTGAATCACCTACCGTAGCGTTGTATTTTTTTACAATGTGAGCTACAAGCCTTAAATTCCTTTCAATAAGGATATTTCTTGCTTCTTCGTTCCCTTCTTTAAGCAAATTGATATAGTGTTTCTCCTCCTCTGGACTTAGTGGTTGTGGAAATGAATTTACATTGGATACATATCCAAAAAGAAAAAATATGTTTTTTATTACTTCAAAAAGTAATGTGCAAGCTATTGTAAACAAGGTAAGGCACCTCCGATAAATAGGCTACCTTTTAATTATATGAGTTTTGGTTTTACTAGGTGCAAGTACATTAATAAATTTTTTTTAATGTTCAGAAAATTATCACAAATCCACCATATTTACACCATTTAGCATTTGTATATTTATAATGCCAATTCAAAAAATAACATATACAATAATCAAGTCACAGAGCCTTAGAAATGTCGAATATGGAGTTGGAATTTGGTTTGATTTGGATTGTGTAGAGTAATATTGACACTATAGCCACATTAATTTCAATATAAAATCTCCTAAGGTGGTTATATTAAAAGAGAATAAACTATTTACAAGGAGATGTAAAAATGAAGATATCAAAAATATTCTTAACTGCTGCTGTGACAGCAAACCTTTTTGCTGCAGCGGCGTATGCTGCTCCTACCCCTTCAAAACCGACAAATCCGGTTAAAACTGAGCAAAGCAATACAGTTAATGAGAAGGATAAAGATTTGCGCCCTGATCATAAGAGATGTAGAAAAGGGAAATGCACAGTCGAGTTTAAAGATCAGATAAAGTCGTTGGAAAATAGGAAAGAGACAATTTTAAAGCTTGAGAAGGAAGGGAAGATTTCAAAGGAAGAAGCAGATAAAAAAATTAAGAAAATCGATTCGAAAGTTAAAGGAATTAAGGAGTTTAATAAGCTTACAGTAGAACAAAAGAGGGAAAAGGTAATTGCAAAATTTAAAGAAATTATGGCTTCGCAGATAAAAGAAGGTAAAATATCACAGGAAAAGGCCGATGAATTGATTTCAGAATACACAAAAAAGATTCAAGAGTGGGATGGGAAAGGAGTGCCTAGATTTTATCACAAAAAACATGATAAAGAAGATAAGGAATAGACGTGTTTACTTCGAATTTATAAACTGAATCTGGCTTGTCAAGTAAAGTGAGCAAAATTTTTTGCTTTTTATCGGCGGTCACTTAGGCCGCCGATTTTTGGGTTATTCTTAAAGCCCCTTAATAAGAATATCTCTGGCTATCTCTTCAAATATTGGAGCTGCAATTGAGCCTCCACTTTTTCCGTTTTCAATAAAAACTGCGACGGAATATCTAGGGTTCAATCTTGGGAAGTACCCAGCAAACCAAGCGTGGACAATTTTTTCACCATTTATATACTGGCCAGTCTCAGCGCTACCAGTTTTAGCTGCTGCTCCACCGTATTCATCAAGGTTTGCTTTTATGCCTGTTCCGCTTATAGTTACTTTTTCCATGAGGTGTTTTATTTTGTCGCAAATTTCTTTTGAGAGAATTCTTTCACCTTTGTCAAGTCTTACCACCTTAAGGGTATTATCTGAGGAATCAATAATGGAATCTACTATATTTACCCTGTTTTTCATACCTCCATTGGCAATTGTTGCAACCATGTCAGCCACCTGAAGGGGAGTCGTAAGTATATCTCCTTGTCCAATAGAAATGTTGGCAATATCTCCATAAGTAAAGAATTTTTTTGTATCGGGCAGGTAGCCTGATGACTCCTCAACTCCATGGTCATTAATTCCTGTAAAACTGCCGAACCCGAATTTTTTAGCGGTATTAATGATATTGGTATGCCCGGTTTTTATACCAAGTTCGATAAAGTATGGGTTACAAGAAGATGCGAAAGCTTCTTCAAGGCTGATAAGCCCGTGTCCACCTTTTGCGTGTGAAGAGCATTTAAACTCCTTATCTCCTAAAGTGATATATCCAGGGCAGAAGTAGTTCATATTTGGATCAATCCCGTTTTCATATGCACTTGCCAATACAATTATCTTAAATATGGAACCGAGATTGTAGGAGGCAACAGCCCTGTTAAATAGCTCTTTGTTGGTACTGTCTAAATATTTTTCTATATTATTAGGGTCATAGTCTGGCTTACTTACCATTGCAACAATATCTCCGCTTACTACATCTTCAATGACTACTGCACCTTTAAGGCCGCTTTTCTTAAGGACATTTTCAGCTGTTTTTTGTATATGATAATTTAAAGAGAGTTTTACATTGAGTTGTTTAGAGTCCTCCGGTTCTATAAATCTATACCCAAGGCCGGCAACAAGATTGTTTTTTGCATCGGTAACAACTCCAACACTGCTTTTAGAACTAAGTTTTAGTGTATCTTGAAAGTACTTTTCAATTCCGGTTTTTCCAGTATTATCGATTTTGTTTATATAACCTGTTACATGTTTGGCAACTGAATGGTCGCTATATCTTATTAGAGAATAGATAAAGGAAATTCCTTGGGTTTTTAATTTATCTAGGGAATCCTTTTCAAATTGCGTGCAAGGAACAATAATTGGATCTTTTTTGAATTCAATTTCTCTTTTGAGTTTATTAATTTCAAGATTAAGTATTTCTGATATTCTTGTTATTTCGACAGATTTTCTCCTTAGATAAAGGGGCTTTATTACGACAAAAATTTCTTTGCTTCTATTTGTCAAAGGTATCATATTCCTATCAACTATATTTCCACGCGGAGCATCAATACTTTTTTCGGATATTCTTTGAGCATTAGCAGATAGTGATAATTTTTTACCGGCATATATCTGCAAGTAAAAGATTCTTATACTAAGTATAGAGATTAATATTGTAAATAAAACAAGCAGAAAGCATGCTCTTTTAATATGCATAAATGTTTCCCCCTAAATCGCGTCATTAGTGTACAAGAAATTATGGTAGTTCAAAGAAAGTAAATTAAGGTCCTACCTATATTAAATTTTTCCATTAATATAGTTTTTTATACGAATTTCTTAGAGGAAGTGTATAAGAAAGAGAGGAAGACTTTAAAATGCTGTGTTTTGTCCTTAGACATGTACTGCTTTGAATAATTTTGTTGATAGGCACTATATAAAATCCGATAAATATGCACCATTTTCATTAAAGCATATGAAAATGATACGTATTTATCGGATTTTACAAACAGATGAATTTATTTTCCTAAGTATTCTAATATAGAATATTTTTCGGAAAATAAATAGGACAGAAACAAAAATTATTTTCTTCTTAGCATTGTGTATTGAACAATTGCTTGTTTCATAGGCATATAAACTATCATCTGCGGGTGAGGAGCACTTTCAATAGCTTCGCCATCAATATTTTTCATGGAGTCGATGGTTTGCACGAAAAAGTCTCCTGCAGGATTTACTACTTCAATTTCTTCGTTTACGAACATCCTGTTTCTTTGTTCTATTTTTGCAATGCCCGTGCTAGAGTCATATTCCAATACCAGCCCTATAAAATCATAATCTCTTATGTAAGAACTTGTATTATATATTTGAGTTTCAGAGGAGGGCTTTTCAAAATAAAAACCTGTTGAAAATTCACGATGGCTTGCTTTAGATACTTCTTCAAGCCATTTAGCATCAAATTTGTAATCTGAACCCATTTCATAATAGGAATCAAGTGCTTGGCGATAAGCTTTTACAACAGTAGCAACATAGTAAGCACTTTTCATACGGCCTTCAATTTTAAGACTTGTAATCCCTGCGTTTATTATTTGAGGTAGGTATTCAATCATACAAAGATCACGGGAATTGAAAATAAAAGTGCCTCTTTCGTTTTCATAAACAGGGAAGTATTCTCCGGGTCTTTTTTCCTCTACAAGATGATACTGCCACCGGCAGGGATGTGCACATAGACCACGGTTGGAATCACGGCCAGTCATATAATTACTTAGCAGACATCTTCCAGAATAGGATATGCACATTGCGCCATGAATAAAAATTTCCAACTCAAGGTCTGAGGGGATATTTTTACGAATTTCACCCATTTCCTTTATGGAAAGCTCTCTAGCTAAGACAATTCTTTTTACACCTTGATCATACCAGAATTTTGCACTCATGTAGTTGGTGTTGTTTGCCTGAGTGCTCAAGTGTATTTCTATGTTGGGGGAAATCTCCTTGACTAAAGCATATACCCCTGGATCGGATAAAATAATGGCATCAACGCCAAGTTCCGTTAGGGAGCGAATATAATTCGGCATTGCGGGGAAATCATCATTGTGGGGAATAATGTTCATGGTGACATAAACTTTTTTACCTCTGCTGTGAGCAAAATCAAGAGCTTCAATAAGTTGATCCCTTGTGAAATTATCGGCGTTTGCTCTAAGTCCGAATTCTTCTCCCCCAAGATATACCGCATCGGCACCATATATTATTGCCATTTTTAATTTTTCAAGATTACCTGCTGGTGCTAGTAATTCAACTTTTTCCATAGAATTTTCTCCTAACTATTTTTTATAACTTAAAGCAACTCCGTCACCAATTGGTATTATACTCGTTTCTAAGTCTTCGGAGCTGCATAATATATCAAGATAGTTTCTCAGACGTTTCACAATTGTTTTTTTTCTTCTTACTACTAGGTCATCAGTTGCAATCATTCCCTTATAGAGTATGTTGTCGGAAATGAGTAATCCGCCAGGGGAGAGAAGCCTTAAACACTCTGGTAGAAACTCTGGATATTGTCCTTTTGCAGCATCGAGAAAAACAATATCATACTGTTTGTTAAGATATTTTAAAACTTCTAAGGCATCTCCATTAATAATGTTTATAACATCTTCAAGCTTAGCCTTTTTTATATTGTGTTTTGCACGTTCAACCATTAATTCGTATCTCTCTATAGTATCTATTTTACCATCTGGCTCTAAAATTTCTGATAGCAAAATGGAGGAATAGCCTATTGCAGTTCCGAGTTCGAGTATGCGTGTGGGTTTTTTTATCATACCTAACACCTGAAGTAGCTTTGCCACTTCAGGATGAACTATGGGAACATGGTTTTCTTTTGCAAAGTCTTCAAGCTCTTGGAGTATTCCTTCGCTTTTTTGTATTGTATTACGAATATAATCGTTTATGTAATCATAGCAAATCATAATCTATCCGTCCTCATAAAAATTGTGAGGTTTTAAACCTCACAATTAAATTCTACTCTTCAATTTCTTCTTTGTTATCGATATACTTTTTCGTGGCGGCCTCATGCTCACTTAAAGTTTTAGAGAACTGATGGCTACCATCACCTCTTGCAACAAAATAATAATAAGTGCCTCCTTCTTCAGGATACAACGCAGCTTCAATTGATGCAAGTCCCGGATTACATATGGGACCAGGAGGTAATCCTTCATATGCATAGGTATTATATGGATCATCGATTTTTGTATCATTTTCAGTAAGGTTATCCTTTATTTTTCCCTCTTTCTTATAGATAATATACTGAATTGTTGCATCTGTTTGTAATTTTTTTAGTGAAGGTTCCTTACTCTTAAGCCTGTTGTGAAAAACACTTGAAATGAGGGGTTTCTCTTCAGGAAGAGTAGCTTCTTTCTCGATTATTGATGCTAAAGTTATTATTTGGTCAACAGTCATATTGAGTTCTTTAGCTCTAGCATAATAGTCCAATTTAAATTTTGTATCGAAGTTATCTAAAAACTTGGCGATTATTTCCTGGTCAGTTGAAAGTGGGTCGAAAAAGTAAGTGTCCGGGAATAAATAACCTTCTAACTTGTTCTCCCTTTCAGGAATCTGTTCAATAAATTTGTAATCGAATATTTCTGTATTCATTGATTTAGTGAAAGTTTCTTTATCAATTAATTTTTTTTCACTAAGTGTGTTCAATAGCTGACCTAAATAATAATCTTCACGTATTGTAACATTGATGCTGACAGGATTGCTTGAAAGTACACGCATTAACTGGTCATAGCTTAGTTCTTTACTTACAATATGCTTTCCTGACATAAAAGTGCCGTCATATCCGTTTATTTTAGACTGAAGTTTAAATACAGACGGCCATTCAATAAGGCCGTTTTCTTTTAATATATTAGCGATATCAGAAGTACTCGAACCACGAGGAATTGTGATTTCAATACCAGTTGCAGCATCAACAATGACCTCAAGTTCTTCCTCGGCTATGCTTTCATTCTTTAAGACATAACTGTATGATGCAATAAAGGTTATAGTAAAGAGAATGGTAAATATCAAAAAATATATTAAAGAATATTTAAGTTTAAACTTTTTTTGTCTCTTTTTTTGTTTTTTTGTACTGCTAGTTTTTGACGTCATTAAAATCACCACTTCAATTAAGGAATAAAATAATTCCTATGTTATAATTGTTTAACGGACTAAACAAAAATGTCTTTCACGTTTTGTACTTATCCTACAATTTCAGAGATTAACCTTTATTACGGGTCTTTGCTCGTTGTTCCGAATTGAGAACCCTTTTTCTAAGTCTAATGTTTTTTGGAGTAATTTCAACAAGCTCGTCATCTGTTATAAACTCTAAGGCCTGTTCTAAACTCATAAGGACTGGCGGAGTGAGTCTTAAAGCTTCATCGGAGCCTGATGCTCTCATGTTTGTAACATGTTTCTTTTTACATACATTAACAACAATATCCTCTGATCTTGCGTTTTCCCCAACTATCATACCCTCATAAACAGTGGTGCCAGGCGTTATAAAGAGTGAGCCTCTTTCTTGTGCGTTATACAAACCATAGGTAATAGACTCTCCATTTTCCCAAGCAACCATTGATCCTCTAGTTCTTCCTAATATTTCACCTTTGAAAGGTTCAAAGCTATGAAATACGTGGTTCATTATACCATTTCCCTTTGTATCCGTCAAAAATTCCGACCTATAACCTATTAAGCCCCTTGCAGGAATCTTAAATTCTAGGCGCATGTAACCTTGTTGCGAGGAGTGCATATTTGACATTTCGGCTTTTCTGGTACCGAGTTTCTCCATAACTACACCCATAAAATCTTCCGGAACATCTATAATTAGATATTCGATAGGTTCATGTTTTTCTCCGTCAACATCCTTATAAATAACAGAAGGTTTTGAGACCTGGAATTCATATCCCTGCCTTCTCATTGTTTCAATAAGTATGGAAAGATGGAGTTCACCTCTGCCAGATACCTCAAAGGAATCAGCAGAATCCGTTTCTTCAACTCTTAAGCTTACATTTGTCTCAAGTTCCCTAAACAGTCTGTCCCTCAGGTGTCTTGAGGTAACATAAGAACCTTCGCGACCAGCAAAAGGACTGTTGTTTACACTGAAGGTCATTGACAGAGTGGGTTCGTCAATATCAATAAAAGGCAACGGCTCGGGTGAACCTGGTTCACATACAGTTTCGCCTATTGTTATATTACTGATACCTGCTATTGCAATAATATCACCTACGAAGCAGGTGGGAGCTTCGGTTCTTTTTAATCCGTTGAAGTTGTATAGCTTACTTATTTTTATATTTTGAAGGCTTCCGTCTTTTCTACAAAGAACAGCCTGCTGTCCAACTTGAATTATTCCTCTTTCTAATCTTCCTACTGCAATTCTTCCCACATATTCATCATAGTCGATACTAGATACAAGAAATTGCAAAGGTCCATCAGCAGAACCTACAGGAGCGGGAACATTTTCAATTATTGTCTCCAAAAGTGGGATAAGGTTATTAGGTTCATCCTTGAGATCTAAGACCGCAAAACCTTCTCTAGAAGAAGCGTATACAACAGGGAATTCCAATTGGTGGTCATCTGCTCCAAGTTCGATGAACAAATCCAATACCTCGTCTAGTACTTCATTAGGCCTTGCCTCAGGTCTATCAATTTTGTTAATTACTACAATAGGTTGTAAATTTAACTGCAAAGCTTTTCTTAATACGAATCTCGTTTGAGGCATTGTTCCTTCAAATGAATCGACTAGCAGTAAAACTCCATCAACCATTTTCAATACACGTTCAACTTCACCGCCGAAGTCTGCATGCCCCGGTGTATCGACAATATTAATCTTTATATCCTTATAAGTTACAGCAGTATTTTTGGAAAGTATGGTTATTCCTCTTTCCCTCTCTAAGTCACTAGAGTCCATAACTCTTTCGGTTAACTGCTCATTTTCTCTAAAGATACCGCTTTGTCTAAGTAAACCATCCACAAGGGTAGTTTTGCCATGGTCAACATGGGCAATAATTGCAACATTTCTAATATTCGTTCTTGAATTACTCACAAAAATCTCCTTCATCTCATAATTATTAAGAATAAGCATAACTATTCTAACTTACTATTTTAATGTATGAATTAACATGTTGTCAATTTTTTTTGAAAACTATAGGTTTATCAATTGAAAAAATACTTATTGATAAAAGTAATAGTATGTGTTATACTACATAACGAAAATACGCACGCAGTATAATTTGTGAAAGGTTGCCGGAGACGGTTTTTCATGAAGATGATTACTGGGGAGGTATAAAACATTCGGAGGTGTATTAATAATGTCAGTAATTTCAATGAAGCAGTTATTAGAAGCAGGTGTTCACTTTGGACACCAGACAAGAAGATGGAATCCTAAAATGGCTGAGTATATTTTCACAGAAAGAAACGGTATCTATATAATAGATCTGCAAAAAACTGTGAAAAAGGTTGAAGAAGCTTACTATTTCATTAGAGAAGTAGCTATGAGCGGTCAGGGAGTATTGTTTGTTGGAACAAAGAAACAAGCTCAGGATTCAATTAAGGAAGAAGCTGAAAGATGCGATCAGTATTTCGTAAATGCAAGATGGTTAGGTGGTATGTTGACTAACTTCAAAACCATCAAAACAAGAATTAACAGACTTAAAGAGATAGAGAGAATGGAGACTGAAGGTATATTTGACGTTTTACCTAAGAAGGAAGTAATTAAGTTAAGAGGCGAAATGGGAAAACTCGAAAAATATCTTGGTGGTATAAAAGATATGAAGGGTCTTCCGGGAGCATTATTTATTGTAGATCCTAGAAAAGAAAGAAATGCGATATTGGAAGCTAGAAATCTTGGTATTCCTGTTGTAGCTATTGTTGATACTAACTGTGATCCTGATGAAGTGGATTATGTAATACCTGGTAATGATGATGCTATCAGAGCTGTTAAATTAATAGCAGCTAAGGTTGCCGATGCAATAATAGAAGGAAGACAGGGAGAACAACTTTCTGTTTCTCAAGAATCAGAAGCTCAGGAAGTTGAAGCGGTAGTGGAAGTTTCTGTAGAGGCGTAATTACAAAATCCTGCCTTCAGTCTTGACAGAGATGAAGGCGGGTTTTTTAATAGGGTGATTTCCAGAAAATAACTGGTCGATTTGAGTTTCAACAAAACCTAATTTTATTGGGTTTATACTACAAATATTGACTAACGAATTTTTTTGAAACACCTAAGTTAAAACTATCTGATGAATAATTTTTTAAAATAAGGTAATTTCTAAAAAAGACTACTATACAATTGATGTATCTTATAAATTCAATTTGATAGGCATTGTATAAGTTATTATAGAAATGGATAAAAAGACTAATATTAATATAAAATAAATACGGTTTGGAGGAATACATATGATTACAGCGGATATGGTAAAAGAGCTTCGTGATAGCACGGGAGCTGGTATGATGGATTGCAAAAAGGCTCTTACAGAGGCTAATGGAGATACGACTAAGGCGGCTGAAATATTAAGAGAAAAAGGAATTGCAAAGGCTGTTAAAAAAGCAGGAAGAATTGCTGCAGAAGGTATTGTTGATTCGTATATTCATGGTGATGGCAGGATAGGAGTTCTTATAGAAGTTAACACTGAAACGGACTTTGCTGCAAAGAATGAAGATTTTAAAGCTTTTGTTAAAGATGTTGCTATGCAAGTTGCTGCAACAAAACCTGATTATGTTAGAAGAGAAGAAGTACCTGCAGATATAGTTGAAAAGGAAAAAGAAATATTGAAAGCTCAGGCACTAAATGAAGGAAAGCCTGAGAAAATAATTGAAAAAATGGTTGAAGGTAGGATAGATAAGTTTTATAAAGAAATATGCTTACTTGAACAACCTTTTATAAAAGATCCTGATAAAACAGTACAACAGTTGTTGACTGAAAAAGTTGCAGTAATTGGAGAAAATATAAGTATCAGAAGATTTGTTCGATTTGAGAAGGGTGAAGGTATTGAGAAGAAGGAAGAAAACTTCGCTGATGAGGTAATGAAGCAAATCGGACAGTAATTACTAAAAAATAAAAAGGAACATATAATTTGGATTATATGTTCCTTTTTTGAGACATTTGTAAAAATAATGCAGAATTTTTTGGAAGCACCTTATTGAAAGGAGAAGTTGTAATGTCAGAAATAAAGTATAAAAGAATTATGTTAAAGATAAGCGGAGAGGCGCTTGCGGGGGAACAAAAGCAGGGGCTTAATACCGAAACCATTAACAGTATATCGGATAAAATAAAGGAACTTCATGATTTAGGTGTTGAGATAGCTATAGTTGTAGGAGGAGGGAATTTCTGGAGAGGAAGAAGCGGTATAGGTATGGATCGCACTACAGCTGATCATATGGGTATGCTTGCTACTGTTATAAATGCTTTAGGGCTTCAAGATTCTTTAGAATCGAGGGGTATTCCTACAAGGGTGCAGACCGCTATAGAAATGAGACAAATTGCCGAGCCCTACATAAGGAGAAAGGCAGTAAGGCACTTGGAAAAAGGAAGAATCGTAATATTTGCATGCGGAACAGGAAATCCGTATTTTTCTACAGACACAACGGCTGCATTGAGAGCTGCGGAAATAGATGCTGAAGTAATTTTACTTGCAAAAAAGGTTGATGGAGTATACGATAGTGACCCTAATAGAAATCCTAAGGCTGTTAAATTTGACAAACTTTCCTTTTTGGATGTGCTGAATAAAGAACTTGGTGTCATGGATTCAACAGCTGCTTCTCTTTGTAAGGATAATAATATGCCAATTATTGTTTTCGGTTTAGATAAGCCAGATAATATTATAAGGGTCGTTAAAGGTGAAAATATAGGAACTACAATTAAGTAATGGAAATGAGATAAAATTATATTAGGTAATATTGTATAGGTTATTTTTGAAGGAAGTTATTATAAATTATATTAACGGAGGAGGAATATTATGTCAAGGGAAGAATATAAGAGTATTGAAGACAAAATGGTAAAAACCACCAAAGTCTTAAAGGATGAGTTGACTGGCGTAAGGGCTGGAAGAGCAAATCCTGCTATTTTGGATAAGTTGACAGTTGATTATTACGGTACGCCTACACCCATTAATCAGATTGCAAGCATATCTATACCAGAGGCAAGAGTAATCGTGATACAGCCATGGGAAACAAAAATGATTAAGGATGTAGAAAAAGAAATACAAAAGTCTGATATAGGTATAAATCCGAACAATGATGGAAAAGTTATCAGGTTAATATTCCCGATGCTGACTGAAGAAAGAAGAAAAGAGCTTACAAAGCTTGTGAAGAAATACGGTGAAGATGCAAAGGTGGCAATAAGAGCAATAAGAAGAGACGGAATTGAGCAAATGAAGGCTCTTAAAAAGGATGGAGAATTGACAGAGGATGATCTTAAAACATCAGAAAAAGATATTCAGAATATGACCGACAAATATATTGCAGAAATTGATAAAATTGTTGAACAGAAAGATGCAGAGATTCTTGAGGTTTAGTATGAAGATTACGGATATAATAGGGTTTACATTAGGAGATGCGAAAAGTATTTTAGAGAGTAACGGTATAAAAGATTATCGTATAACAGTTACATCTTCTCCAAGACTAAAATGTGATACTTATGATGATAATTATAGAGTCGCAGGTATAAGGAAAGATAGCGTTAAGGAGTTTGAAATGATTATTTGTAAGCCCCTCTAGCAAAGAGGGGTTTTAATTTAGGTGATTTCTAAAAACTTTGCAATTGCGAAAATTATTATATTATTATAATATAATAGGGAATTGTGAATTATCTTTACAATTGCCATTTATAAATTGCAAAATAATGTAGTGTTGAATACAATCTCTGTAGGGGATTTTGTTAGATGACCTAAAGAGTACCGGGAGGTTAGGATGTATTTCTTAAGTAAGTTTTTTAAGAAAAATGAAATAGACAAAGAAAGATATGAAATCGATTATAACAATTTACCGGTTCACATAGCTATAATAATGGATGGGAATGGTCGGTGGGCAAAGAAAAGAGGATTGCCCAGATCAATAGGTCACCGAGAAGGTTCAAATAATTTAGATAAAATCGCTCATTTTTGTGGTGAGATAGGAATAAAATATTTGACGGTGTATGCTTTTTCTACCGAGAACTGGAAGAGACCTAAAAATGAGGTAGACACTCTGATGGATCTTCTGTTGGACTATTTAAAAAATGCTGAGAGCCATATTAATGGCAGAAGTGTTAGAATAAAAACTATCGGGGATAAGAGTGCATTAAGTAAAGAGATTCAGGACCAGATAGTACGAGTTACAAAGCTGACAGAAAATAATACGGGATTGACACTAAATATTGCTATAAATTATGGTGGAAAAGATGAAATTGTCCATGCCGTAAAGGAGTTAGCGAGAGAAGTGGCTGAAGGTAAAGTCAGGCATGATAGTATTGATGAAACCATGATTTCAAAAAGGCTATATACGAAGGATGTACCAGACCCAGATCTTTTGATACGTCCGGGGGGAGAAAAGAGAATAAGCAATTTTCTTATATGGCAGTCTGCATATACCGAGCTTTGGTATACTGAGGCCTTATGGCCGGATTTTAAGAAAGAGCATATAATAGAGGCAATAAAAGAATTTCAGATAAGAAACCGTAGGTTTGGAGGAGTATAAATTGAAAATTAGAGTTGCTAGCGGTATAGCGGGAGCAATATTACTGTTTTTAGTTGTATGGTCCGGTAAGTTTGTTCTTGGTCTTTTTATTTTTTTACTGTCCATTTTGGGATTGAATGAGTTTTATTCGGCCGTATCAAATGCAGGATATAAACCTGTGAGATTTGTTGGACATATAGCTTCGTTATACATGTTTTTGATTTGCTCAAGAGATACCTTGAAAAGTTTTGGAATCGAGGTTGGATTTTTGTTTTCTTATAGGTCGGGATTTCTTGCTGTTTTTGCAGTAATGCTGGTTTTGTTTTGTTACACAATATTCTATAATAATAAATACAATATATTCGACATATCCATAACTGTTTTCGGTATATTATATATTGTTTTTTTGTTTTCATTCATAATATTGAGCAGAAATATGAATAATGGTTTTTACTATGTTTGGCTTATTTTTATAGGGGCATTTGCAACCGATACTTTTG
>CAYXPB010000065.1:0-19861 GCA_964466645.1 uncultured Acetivibrio sp.
AACATATGAATGTGTGGATTAAAAAAGTCCGCCCGATAGGGCGATAAGTTCATATAGGTATACTCAAAGTAAAATATTAGTTTTTATTAATCTTGTATAAGCCAAACTTTAGTTCCAATTTAATTTTATCAACAGGAGTATTAGTTGACGCTCAAGGAAAGAATACATTAAACTGTCCACTTAATGTGATAGAAGTAAAACCTAGTGTAGGCTGTGCATATGCGATTATTATGGGTTGGTTGACAGGCAGAGAACCAAGTTGTGACTGTTCAGACAACAATAGCAGCGGATCTGTTAAGTAAGTATAAGAACATTCTTACAATATGCAATTAAAATGTTAATTTGCTTTTATGTTATAATTTGTTAAAATGTACATATTCATTAAAAGAGAGGGGAAATGCCGATGAATATTAATTTTTCAATAGAAGAAGCAGTAATAAAACGATACAGCGTTAGAAATTATGTAGAACAAGAAATTGAAGCAGATAAAAGAAAGGCAATTGAATCCTTTGTAGCTTCGTTGGATAATCCTTTTGGAAGAAAAGTAAACTTTCACTTTCTAGATAATAAAGATATGAAAAATGAAAAAAGTCTTGGGACTTATGGTGTTATTAAAGGTGCAAGGCAGTATATTGGGACCACTATAAAATCAGAGCCAATGGCACTAGAAGCTCTTGGATATGAACTTGAAGCAGTTATCCTTTATTTAGCCCATCTTGATATTGGTACTTGTTGGTTAGGTGGAACCTTTAATCGTAAGGGATTCGCAAAAGCTATGAATATTCAAGAAGATGAAATGTTTCCAATCATAACACCCTATGGCTATGCTGCTACGAAAAAGCATTTTCAGGAAATTGTAATGAGGAAAATGATTCGAGCAGATAATCGTAAAGAATGGGGGCAATTATTTTATAAAAATGATTTTCAATCGCTTCTTAAAAGAGAAGAAGCTGGAGATATGGAATTTCCATTGGAAATGGTTCGTTTAGGACCATCAGCATCAAACAAACAACCCTGGAGAGTTTTGCTAAAAGATAATGTATGCCATTTTTATGAGTGTAAAGAGCTAGGCTATAGTGATAAGTTTTCATATGATATTCAAAGGGTAGACATGGGAATTGCAGCAACACACTTTGATTTTGCAGTTAAAGAGAAGGGATTAAAAGGCTATTTTGACACAACAGTTCAACCGGAATTAAAACCTCTAGACCATATGGAATATGTTTTTTCTTGGGTTAGGGAGTAAATTATAGGAATAAGTGTGGAAAACCTGTTGATAAAATGTGTATATGTTGTGGATAATATTTTTATGAATATCTCAAATAGCTTTCAAGATTTCCTTGGAAGCTGTTTTTCGTTGAAAAGACTAATTAAGAGTGCTATTTGGCAAGAACGATAAACAGTGAACGGTTTATAGTGGCTCGGTTGATGCAGCAGCGAAGGCAATAGAATATGCAAAGGATAAAAACATAAAAATTGTAAATATAAGTTTAAGAGCCAACATAAGTAAATCTTATGTGACTTCTACTAATGATTCGAGTTATTATAGGCTGAAAAAGGCTATTGAAAGTTATGATGGTTTAGTTGTAGCAGCTACGGGAAATGAAGGATACGATATAACTGCTTCAAGTTTAGCGCCATTTCCTGCAGTATTGAGTACTGTATATGATAATGTGATCTCAGTTGCTTCTACAGATAGATATGATAGAATTTCTATGGGTGCCAGCAATTATGGAGTAGGTTATTTAGATATATTTGCACCTGGGGATGGAGTTCCTGTTTTTGATGGAACTACTAATGGAGGTTCATCTTTGGCAGCACCTTATGTAAGCGGTGTAGCTAGTTTGCTTTTAGCATATAATCCAAATTTAAAAGGAGCTCAAATGAAGCAGATGATTTTAGATTCTGCCGATAAACTTGACCAATTAAAAAGCTATGCGGAAGATGGAAGAAGATTAAATGCATACAAAGCACTTTCATTAGCTGTAAAAGGTGATTTAAATCTTGATGGAAAAGTTTCGGTACTTGATAATGTAATTATGACTAAGTTTTTACTAGGAGAAAATGTTTCCTTTTGTGAAGAAGCAGCAGACATGAACGGTGATGGAACTGTTAATATTATCGATTCAATTATGCTAAAGAATAAACTTTTAAATAATTAATTAACAACAAAACGGGCGTTTTATAAATAATCTATACAAAATTTATGGCAAGAGTCTTATAATGCAATCATTATAAGACTCTTGCCATATTCCTCTATTTGTCACATACTTTTAATAAGAGAAGTGTGATATTATATATAAAGGTGCTCCTTTAGAGTACAAAACAGATAAAAATGAGGGATTTAAAATATAGTATGAAAAAGTTAGTTGTTGGGATATTAGCACATGTTGATGCGGGTAAGACAACTTTATCAGAGGGTATTCTTTATACCGGAGGTAAGATAAGGAAGTTAGGAAGAGTCGACAAAAAGGATGCTTATTTAGATACTTATGAATTAGAAAGATCTAGAGGGATAACTATTTTCTCAAAGCAGGCCGTATTTGAAGTGGGTAACACTCAGATTACCTTACTAGATACTCCAGGTCATGTGGATTTTTCGGCTGAAATGGAGAGAACGTTAAAGGTACTCGATTATGCAATTTTAGTGGTGAGTGGAGCCGATGGGGTGCAGGGGCATACCAAAACCTTATGGAGGCTGCTTGAAATATATAATATACCGGTTTTTTTATTTATCAATAAGATGGACCAAAATGGAGCAGATAAATACAAATTAATAGAAGAAATAAGAAAGCAGCTTGATGAAGGCTGTATCGAATTTGGACAATTTAAAGAGGATGTATTTTACGATCAACTGTCCATGTGTGATGAGATATTGATGGAAGATTATATAGAAACAGGACATATTAAAACCGAGCAAATTAGCAGGGCTGTCAAAAGGCGCAAAGTATTTCCTTGCTATTTTGGTTCGGCTTTAAAATTAGAAGGCCTTGAGCAATTTATGCAAGGCCTTGTGAATTATACATTAAATCCTTTCTATCCCGATACATTTGGGGCTAAAATTTTCAAAATAACAAGAGATGAACAGGGGAACCGTCTTACTCACATGAAATTGACAGGTGGAAAGCTTAAGGTGAAAGACGTGCTGACCAATGGCATTTGGGAAGAAAAAGTTAATCAAATTCGTATTTATTCGGGAAATAAATTTGAAGCAGTCAGTGAAATAGAGGCAGGTTCTGTGTTTGCAGTGACAGGACTTAGCGAATGTAAACCGGGAGAAGCTTTGGGGATAGAAGAGGCATCGATGGCACCGGTATTAGAATCAGTGCTGTTATATCAAATTATACTTCCGAAGGGTTATGACCCTAGATTGATGCTTTCTAAGCTTCGTCAAATAGAGGAAGAGGAACCGGAATTACATATTGTATGGGATGAACAATTGCAGGAAATTCAAGTACAAGTTATGGGCGAAGTGCAGATTGAAATTCTTAAGAGCCTCATAAAAAGCCGTTTTAATGTTGAGGTGGACTTTGATGATGGAAGGATTGTATATAAAGAGACTATTGCGGACGTAGTTGAAGGGGTAGGACATTTTGAGCCCTTGAGGCATTATGCTGAGGTCCATTTGTTATTAGAACCGGGAGAGTTAGGAAGTGGCCTACAGTTTGCAGTAGATTGTAGTGAGGATGATTTAGCTAAGAACTGGCAAAGGCTTATTTTGACCCATCTAAAAGAAAAGGTTCACAAAGGTGTTCTGACAGGGGCAGCCCTTACAGATATGAAAATTACTTTAGTCTCAGGTCGAGCACACAATAAGCATACAGAAGGTGGAGACTTCAGGGAGGCTACCTACCGTGCAGTGCGGCAGGGGTTAAAAGAGGCGCAATCCATATTGTTAGAGCCTTATTATGCTTTTGAACTGGAATTGCCAGAGAAAATGGTAGGAAGAGCTATGACGGATATTGAGAAAATGCATGGCATCTGTGAAATATCAAACATAAGTGGAGATATGGCAGTTCTTGTGGGGAGCGCTCCTGTTATCACTATGAGAAATTATCAAAGAGAGGTGGCAGCCTATACAAAAGGCTTTGGCAGGCTGTTTTGCAATCTGAAGGGGTATGAACCATGCCATAATACGCAAGAGGTTATAGAAAGTATTGGCTATGATTCGGAAAGAGACATAGGAAATCCTACGGGTTCTGTTTTTTGCACACAGGGTGCGGGTTTTTTGGTAAGTTGGGATAATGTAAAGGACTATATGCATGTTGAAAGCTATTTTCAGAATAAAGTTGATTTAGAAGTGATGGACCAAAATCATTCTACATATTCAAGAGAAAAGTCAATCAGTTTAGAAGAGATTGATCATATAATGAATAAAACCTTCTATGCAAACCAAGGTAAAAAGTCTGTCTGGAAAAGGCAGAAAACAGCCATTGAAAGCTATTATAAACCGGACAACTATGTTAGCACAGAACAGAAGGAAGCAAAAGAAGAGTATCTCCTTGTAGATGGCTACAATATTATCTTCGCGTGGCCGGAATTAAAGGAGCTTGCAGAAGAGAATATGGATAGTGCAAAAATGAAATTGCTTGACTCTCTAAGTAATTATCAGTTTATTCGAAAAATCCGTATTATTGTAGTATTTGATGCTTATCGTGTTGAGGGGCATCGTGAAGAGGTAATCGAGTATTATAATATCCATATGGTATATACTAAAGAAGCGCAAACAGCGGATCAGTATATTGAAAAATTTGCTCATGACAACAAGAAAAACTATAATATAACAGTTGCTACATCAGATGGTCTTCAGCAGATAATTGTAAGAGGTGCGGGTTGTTTATTGTTATCTGCAAGGGAACTTAAGGCTGAAATTGTACAGGCTAATGAAAGGATAAAACAGGAATATAATAGAATTCAGGGGATAGAGCGCAATTATCTATCCGATGCATTGTCTCCTGAAGCGAAACAGCAGATAGAAGAACTCAAAATAAAAGAAAATGATAAGTAATAAAATAGTTTATTATATACTTGTTAATAATCTAGATACTTTTATTGGATAAGTAGTAATATTTTGTGCGCATACAAGAAAAGATTATCCTACAAAGTCTGGTTATCTTATGATAAGATTTAAGTGAAATTCAAATTTATAGAAAATATGATTGCGGATGATGCATGGATTGAGGAAATTGATCATAAAGCTGTTATTGAAGTAAATCAAGTGAAAAAAGGGCATATTGATATTTCGATGTGCCCTTTTATTAATAAAGAATACAAGGGGGATTGTTTATGAAAAAGTTTTTAGTGTTTCTAATGGTTTTTGTTATGTTGTTTTCGTGCACTAATGTTTATGCAGAGAAGCTAGAAGAAACTGATTACAAAACGTGTATCTCAGGTGACATAACTTTAAATCTCAATGACGAATGGCAGCCTGGACTTAGACCTCAAATTCAACATATGCTCCTACCTCCAGACGTAGTTTATGTCCAAGTTTTTGCAGACGTACATATCAAAGGGAATACCGATGCGGATAGTCTTGTTATTCAGAGTGCCTTATCATCTAATATGAATGAGAAAATAGAAATTGATGATAATGGGAACTTCGATCAAGAGGTTAGATTAATTTTGAATAGTTTTAGTTCTTCAGAAGATACAATAAACTATGTGGCACGTATAATAGCTGAAAAAGGAGATAAAACATTAATAGCAAAAATTGGAAAAGGTGAGTTAGAAACTGATTTGCTTAAAGAGGCTAATGAATCCTTAGATCAAAATAATGATGGGACTATAAGTGCATTAGATCTTGCACTCCTCAATCAAAGTTATCTTGATTTATTTAGGTCTGAATATAACCAAATGCAAGAACAAGAAAACATAAATGCTTACATATATAATGAATGGTATATGAGAGATTACGTTATGGAAAATGACGAAATAGCTTTCACATCACAGCTTCATTTTAGAGCGAAGACCGATGCAACAATAGTTGTTCTTGATCTGAATACTAAAGGTAGTGCTGAAAACTATAAATACTTTCCAGATATAACTGGAGGGATTGATGAAATAAAAGAAATTTCAAGAGTAGTGCCAGTGCCGGAATCAACGAATGTTGCGGTATATGGAACTATCAGAGCTGTTAAAGGAAACAGAGAAATAGAACTAAAAAGCAATCTGGAATTTAGGGAAGCTGATAATTCTTTAGTTGGTGATGTGGATGGAAATGGAGAAGTCAATTCTATTGACTTTATGTATGTAAGAAAATATATAATGGGCCTTATTGATAAATTTCCCCTTGAGTCAGGATTTTATTGTGCTGATGTAGATGATAGTAAAGCTATTAATGCTCTAGATTTTGGAGCTATGAGACAGTATTTGCTTGGCATGAGAAAGGAATTTTCAAAAAAATCAAATAATGTAGATCCAGACACAACAATGCCAACACCAACACCACCTGTCACAGATACACAAACACAAACACCAACTCCAGGTACCGGCATGGTTACTTACTATTACGTTAATAACATTGATGTGGGCAAAAATCCTGGAGTTAACATTTATGTTGATAAATCACCAGAATCTAAAGTTTGGGTATCTGCAACAACTGTTTGTAATGGTCCACTATATGCAGATGGATGGGGTATGACTAGCTTTAAGCTAGAAGGGACTGCAATAAACGGTGTAGATTATGAAGCAATAGATTTTGATTACTTTTGGAGAGAAATAGGTTATGGATTTATGGAGACTGGTAGTGATAATCCAAAACGTGGATTTTACATAACTCCAATAGATACAGGAAGCAATGAGCCAAAGTACGTGGAAGTATACTTTGGTAGTTCTACCGAACCTTCTGCAATCATACATCTTGTTAAAAAATCAAATGTTGAAGAAGTTGGTAAGGATTTTGTAGAGGCGAATACTCAGTTTGCAGCTAGTCTTTTTCAAAAATTAAGTGAAGAGGATGCAGAGAAAAATATATTCTTTTCACCTTTTAGCATATCAATGGCTCTTTCAATGCCATATCAAGGTGCTCAAACAACTACCAAAGAGGCTATGGCAAAAGCACTTGATTACACTGGTATAGACACTGAAGAAATAAATCAAAGCTATATGGATCATTTGAACTACTACAAAAATCTAGATCCACAATATACACTAGATGTTGCTAATTCAATAGTATAGGAATTTGCATTTTGAAAGTTCACCTGAAGGGTGATATGTTCATAGTATAGGAATTTGCATTTTGAAAGTTCGCCCGAAGGGCGGTTAACTTGATATGGATACAGCAAGGCTATAAAGTAGAGGAAAGTTTTTTGGAAAAGAATAATGAAGTGTTTAATGCAGAAAACGCATTCCTTGATTTTGGGAACTCTGATTCTTGTGATATTATGAATAAATGGATATCCGATGCCACAAACGGTAATATAAATGACGTAATAAAGCCCCCTCTTGGTCAAAGTGTGAAAATGTATTTAATGAATGCTATTTATTTTAATGCTACTTGGAACGAGCAATTTAATGAGCAGCAAACAAGGGAAAGCACTTTTACAAACATTAGAGGGGAAGAAAAATTAGTACCCATGATGAATAGGACTGGAAGTTACAATTATGCGGAGAGCGAAGAATTACAGGCGATTGAGCTTGATTATGGTAGCAGACATATTTCTATGTACTGTATTCTACCTAAGAATAAAAACGTAAACGATTTTATTGCTGAATTTAATGTGGATAAATGGAATGAGATAAAAGGTAAGCTATTAAGAAATTCTGTTTATGTTAGTATTCCACGCATCAAAACTGAATATGAACCGGAGAATTTAGCAGCCAACCTTATTGATCTTGGAATGGGAGAAGCATTCTCAGAAGGTGCTAATTTTTCGGGAATTGGACCGAATTTATTTATAAAAGAGGTATTACACAAGGCGGTAATCAATATGAATGAAAGTGGAACTGAAGCAGCAGCTGCTACTGTCATAACAATGACTCCACCTTCACTTCCAAAATTTTTTGAAGCAGACAAACCCTTTATGTATGTAATAGCAGATAATGAAACAGGTACAATTCTATTTATGGGTAAGGTTGTGGATTTTTAGGTTTAAAGCCAATTAATAAAATTAGAAAAGACGCATTGAGCTTATATAAAGTCGATGCGTCTTTTTTTCTTTTTCAGTCAAATTATATGTGGTTCGTGGTTTGTTGTTAAGAAGTCTTTGTTGATGGATAGGTAGCCGCAAGAATTCTGAATTTTCAATCTAAACATTGCTATAAATTGATTAGAACAAAAAAGTTTGCAAAGAATATATGCAAATGTCAATATAAGAAGTTAATCAATCGACAATTGGCAATTCAATAAGCATTTTCTACAAATCTAACTTGAAAGTCTTAACCTATAATCATCTTAAACAGATATTAATAGGTGGTGTCTATATGTATGCATATCGCATAATTAGCGATGCAAATGATAATAATATGCAGGATATGTGGGAATGGGCAATAGTGCATTTAGAAAAAACAATATGGAAGCGCAACTGAAAGAAACTTTGAAAATTAAAGTTCCTAAAAGTGTAATAGCTGCAATACCCCGATTTGATCAATTAGAAATAAGGGAAATTGTGTATTATTTGAATACAATAAGGACCCTTCATAGCTTAAGAGCAAATTATTTTCCAAATTGCAAGGTGAAGACAGAGGTTAATTTCTTCAAATCTACTGATGACAAAATAGTAGATGACGAGAGCCTTTGGAACAATTATTGTATAAATGAAATAAAACGTCACTATTTTTCAGATACCTTACGTCAATCAATTTTCAAATATATTGAACCGATTGTTGATATAAGATTTTTAGGCTTAAATGAGGGGCATTGTGCTGTTAATATAGAATAGTTTGTTTTAGAAATTGAACAATTAAATTTTAGTATGTTGTATAATATAAAAGGAACTAATATTTATTGAAAAGAGGCAAGTATTAAGTTATGAAAAAAGAAAATTTCTCATATTACAAGGTGACAAAGTTTAATAGTATCAAGGAAATGCTTGATATAGCTGTCAATGAGGCAGGAGATAAAATTGCATTTAAGTACAAAGAGGATAAAAACGAAATTGTTGAGATAAGTTATTCTCAATTTGAACAGCAGACTATACAGCTTGGTGCTGCATTGACTGAGATGGGGTTTGCGGACAAGCACATTGCATGTATAGGTAAAAACAGTTACAATTGGGTTTTAACCTATCTTACAGTACTTAAAAGCTCTGGTGTATATGTTCCTGTTGATAATGAACTCTCTTCGGAGGATATACTAAACGTTCTAAATGACAGTGAAAGCAGTGTTGTGTTCTACACCCAAAAACACGAAGAACTATTTATGAGCAGTACCAATAAGCTTCCTAACGTCAAGCGATATATAGGCTTCGACCGTAAGGTCGATAGTGGAAACTTTCTATCGTTTGATAAGCTGATTGAATATGGTAAGAAATGTGATGCTGAAAAGTATCGGACATTGACTAGTGATCCTAATGGACTCAAGTTACTTGTATATACATCGGGTACAACGGGCAGTGCAAAAGGTGTAATGCTGTCGGAGCACAATCTGGTATCAAGTGTTTATTATGGGTTGCAGGTATCAACGGTATACGATACATGTCTGTCTGTTTTGCCCTATCATCATACGTACGAGGCTGTTAGTGGTATTTTGGTGTCACTTCATAAGCACTCCACAATTTGTATAAACGATAGCCTAACCAATGTATTAAAGAACCTTCAACTTTACAGCCCGTCATATATTTACCTTGTTCCTGCCTTTGTTCAGGTGTTTCGTACTAAAATACTCAAAAACATAAAAGAGTCGGGAAAGGAAAAGGCATTTTCTAAATTGATTATCGTAAGCAATGCCTTGAGAAAGATGGGTATTGATTTGAGAAAAGTATTCTTTAAATCCATTCATAAAGCCTTTGGAGGTAGATTGCGTAAAATTGTATGCGGCGGAGCACCCATTCGTCCGGAGATTGGAGAATTTTTTGATAACATCGGCATTAGTCTCATAAACGGTTATGGTATTACCGAATGTTCCCCATTAGTATCTGCAAACCACGATATGTTTAATGATTATCATACTGCGGGTATAAAGCTTCCACGTGTTGAATTGACGATAGACAAACCAAATGATGAGGGTATTGGTGAGATATGTGTAAAGGGCGAAATTGTAATGCTTGGCTATTACAAACAGCCGGAAAAAACAGCAGAGGTACTAAAGGATGGCCGGTTCTATACAGGAGATTACGGCTATGTTAATGATAAAGAGCAGCTTGTAATCACAGGAAGAAAGAAGAATATTATTGTGCTTAGTAATGGCAAAAATATCTATCCTGAAGAGATAGAGGGATACATTCAGGGAATTGATTATGTGACAGAGGTTGTTGTGAGAGGACTTATTGATGAAGACGGGGATCAAAAATCACTTATGGCAGAGGTTTTCTTAAGCGAAGAAAAAACTTCAGCAGAGGTGCTAAAGGATATCAAAAAGGTGACTAGTGAGCTTCCTGTTTATAAAAATGTTACAAAGGTAGTTATCAGAAATGAAGAGTTTGACAAAACAACTTCAAAAAAAATAAAACGATAAAGGAAATTTACAGTAATAAACTAGCCTATTTATAGAAAAGATTATGCTACAAAACAAACTTATCTTATGATAAAATCTAAGCATAATTCATAATTCTATAAAGGGGGTATTATAGTGAGTAGATTTTTGAAAAGTGGGTCTTTAGTTTTGGCACTTGCAATACTTTGTCAATTTTTTATGATAACTCCAACACGTGCAGAAGGTGTTCTTGGTGATTTGAATGGGGATGGTTTGGTTAATGCTATTGACTATGCACATCTAAGAGGGTACCTGCTTAAAATTAGTACACCTTCAGGGGTAAACTGGGAAAAAAACGCTGATATATATAAGGATGGAGAAATTAATTCGCTTGACTTTGCAGTTTTCAGGCAATACATACTTGGAATGATCAAAAATTTACCTTTCATTCCGGGACAATCTGGTAATACACCAGTGCCGCCAACGCCTACGCCACAAGGAGATTGGGCTCAATTTATCCCTAAACCTGAAAATGTTGCTTTGAATCTTGTAATAGAATATTCACAACAAACGAATTATAAAGAACAAAAATACATCCAAGCAACCATTACATTTTATGATGGAGGGTACAGGATAGTGGATGAAGGCAAACTTTTGTCTTCCAAAGAACAATCCGGTGAAATGAAATTCACAACATCAGGAGTTAAGATTGAAAAGTATGTTGGTCCTGATGGTGTAACGTTAGCATCTATGAGTAAAAAAATAAAATACCCTATTGACGAACAGCTGAGTAATAAAAATTACTTTGATTTTAAGGTTTATGACACAAGTGTTACAGGATTTGCTTTTACACAAAATTCAATAATTGCCCCAACGCCTGTACCTTATGGAGCAACTGTTAATGAGAAGTTTGTAAACGCAAATAGTCAGTTCGCGGCAGATCTTTTTAATAAAATTAATGAGGATGACTTAGATAAAAACGTATTTTTCTCACCCTTTAGTTTATCTATGGCACTATCCATGGTTTATCAAGGTGCAGACGCTACTACCAAAGAAGCTATGGCAAAAGCACTAAATTATTCAGAATTAACTACAGAAGAAATAAACCAAAGCTATAAGGATCATTTAAGCTACTTCAAAAAACTATATCCTCAGGTTGAGCTAAACGTTGCTAATTCAATATGGACAAGGGAAGGCTTTAATGTAAAGGAAAGTTTTTTAAACACAAATACGGAAGTGTTTAATTCTCAAAATTCCTATTTGGATTTTTCAAAATCCGATGCTTGTGACATTATGAATGAATGGATTAGCGACGCAACAAAAGGGAAGATCGAAAATATGGTAAATCCTCCTATCAATCCAAATATGATAATGTATCTAATAAATGCTATCTATTTTAATGGTAGTTGGATGGATCAATTTGATATACGTCAAACAAGTGACGCTGCCTTTACAAACATTAAAGGCGAAGAGAAAATTGTTCCGATGATGAATAAAACCCACAAATACAACTATGCTGAAACTTCTGAATTTAGGGCTGTGGAACTTCCGTATGGTTCGGGAAGTGTGTCAATGTACTGTATTTTGCCTGAAACTGGTAATTTAAATGATTTCATTGCTGAATTTGATAATGACAAATGGAATGAAATAAAAAGCAACCTCTCAATGCGTTCTAGCATTAGATTAAGTATTCCTCGTTTTAATATTGAATATAAACCTAAAGATTTAAAGGATAAACTTATCGAGCTTGGTATGGACGAAGCTTTCTCTGAAAATGCTGACTTCTCAGGGATTGCGGAGAAAACATGGATTAGTGAAATTGAACATAAAGCTGTTATTGATGTAAATGAAAAAGGTACTGAAGCAGCTGCAGTTACTATCATTGGAATGGGAACTACTTCAATGCCGAATTCCTTTATTGCAGACAAGCCGTTTATGTTTGTAATTGCAGATAATGCAACAGGTACAATACTATTTATGGGAAAGGTAGCTGGTTTTTAGAAATATATATCTATAAATTCAGAAAACAAGATATATTATCAATACTTGCTTATTGCTTAAGGAACAATATTTGTTGGAATTTGAATTAAATAGAGACAGGTTTAAGGAGGAAATATTTATGAAAAAGTTTTTGGTTTCGTTAATTGTTTTGATTATGCTTTTTGGATGTATTAACGTGTATGCAGAGCAAACCAGATCCGTTGAGCTGGAAAAGATGCAAGCTAATAATCCTTTAGTTGGTGATGTAGATGGAAATGGAGAAATTAATTCTATTGACTTTATGTATATGCGAAAATATATAATGGGTGAGATTGATGAATTCCCCGTTGAGTCAGGGCTTTATTGTGCTGATGTGGATGATAGCAAACAAATTGATTCTATCGATTTTGCATATCTAAGAAAGTATTTGCTCGGCATGATAAAGGATTTCTCGAAGAAATCCGATAGTGTAGATTTAGACACACCAACATCAACTCCACCTACGGCGGTCACACCAACATCAACTCCACCTACGGTGGTCACACAAACACCTACTCCAGGTACCGGCATGGTTACTTACTATTACGTTAATAACAGTGATGTGGGTAAAAACCCTGGAGTTGAGATTTTTGTTGATAGGTCACCAGAATCTAAAGTTTGGGTATCTGCAAAAACTGTTTGTCGTGGTCCGGTATATGCAGACGGTTGGAAGGAGACTTACTTTAGGTTAGAAGGAAATGCAATAAATGGTGTTGATTATGAAAAAATAGATTTTGATTACTTTTGGAGAGAAATAGGTACTGGTTTTATGGAGACTAGTACCGATAATCCAAAACGCGGGTTCTACATAACTCCAATTGATACAGGTACAGATGAGACAAAGTACGTGGAAATATATTTTGCTGGTTCTACCGAACCTGATGCAGTCATACATTTTGCTAAAAACTTAAGTGATATAGAAGAATAAGGCAAAGCAAAAGAAGATAGACAGTCAAAACTATTATGTGGTTTGATGTAAAACCTGATAATAAAACCAGTACAATTCTGTTTATGAGTAAGGTTTTGAATTTCAGAGTTAAACTAATTAATAAAGTTAGAAAGAGACGCATTGAGTTTATATAATCAATGCGTCTTTTTTGTTATTTTTACTAACAAACTTTGATGTGAGCCATTCAGCGGGTTTGTGAGTTAATAATGGCATAAAATAAAGCACAAGATCGTTAGATCTTGTGCTGAACAATTATACGCACAATATTAAATGTTAAAAAGTCAAGATTTTTCTAACACAGAATGTGCAGCTTAAACTCTTTATTACAGCGAGGACAATTAACCGTATGCTTTCCTGTCTTCCTAGGTAAACGAAGGACAGATTTGCAATGAGGGCATTTTCTATAACGACGGGTTTTAATTTCCTTGATTCTGCGAATAGTTAAGGAGCCTTTTGACTTAATTGGCTTCCAGATTTTCTTAAACTTTTCGTTTTCCAGGCGCCTTTTGTATATATTTCTTGATAATGTTCTGAAGGTCAATACCACTAAAACAGCCCAAACTAAAAGGACAAATACTTTCAAATGTGTAAATGTATTTGCAATTAACAGAACAAAATATAGCGCAAATAAGGCATAAGAAAGTTCATCCATTCCATATCTGCCATACATAAAACGTGCCAACTTTTCTCTAATATTTCTCATAAAAAATCACTCCTCGTATTAACATGAACCTCCACAGAACGGGCTGCAACACATTCTTGCAAGACATAGACCCAAACAGAGGTTGTTTAGGTTGACTATAGGCATACCATAACTTTGGCTATGCTGTTGATACACTCGCCCTCCGCTTTGTATTTGGTTTAATATGCGTTGATATTCCAAATTATTTGGTTCTATTTGCACTGCTGTTTTTGCGTGATTAAGGGCTGTGACTTTGTTGTCTAGACCGTAATTTGCAATAGCACTATAATAGTACCATTCGGCACTCTTGTTGGATATATTGGACAGAACATTAAGTGCTTCTGCATAGTATCCTGCGTGCAAGTATTTTTTTACCGGATCAAATTCAGAATGTTCGCGTCTTTGTTGGTAACTGCCGCCGAAGGGATCAAACCCGCCAAAGGGGTTAAACCCGTCAAAGGGATCGTATTCTCCAGTTGAACTGTTTGAGTTCCCGTAGGAACTTTGACCGGAATATCGTCCGTTGCTGCTTTGAGTAGAATTACCACTCTTTATCTGTTCGTAAGCGGAATTGATTTCGCTCATTTTTTTTTCGGCTTCTGCATTTCCATAGTTTACGTCTGGATGATATTTTTTCGCAAGTTTGCGATATGCTTTTGTAATTTCTTCAATTGAATCGGTTGGGGAAACACCGAGCACTCTGTATGGGTCGGATATCATTTACTGTGTGCCTCCTTTGTTTTTCTTTTTACTGCTTCATACTTTGTCCAAATGCCTGAATAAAGGATATTCTCAATTAGTTTATTATCCTGACACAAAGGCAATTGTTTGTATTTTTCAATACAGTCGGACATAAGCATATTTAAAATAGCATCAAAATCTTTCGATGATGACGTAATCAACGGGTTATAACGTTCGTGTCTTATATCTTTTTTTAAATCAAGGCAGGCATCCATTATATAAATAAATTTACCAAGAGACCTTCCAAATGACCGCAATTTTTCTGAATATTCATCTTCCGAGAAAATGAATATTTCGCCCATTAACTTTCCAAAGCAATTAGCAGGTATATCTGCATTGATTTCGCCTGATTTTTCTAATTGTGAAAGCTCATTTAAGCATTCACTGATTAAGCAGCATTGTTTCGGGTACTGCCTTGAAATCTTCATATATTCCTGCTCAAATAGTTTTGCTTCACACAGTGCCAGGATGTTTTTATCATCCGTCCAATCATCAAGAAATTTGTAATAGGCAAGTGCAACATTCATGCCAGCCGCATAGTCTGTTATTTCATTACACCAATATTTATGTGGCTTTAAGGGGTGAATAATACATCGTTCTGTTTTAATTTCGTTATCTTTTTTATATAATGCAGAAAGAAGCAAAACCAGGAAAGTCATGTCATAGGTAAGCGTGATACGACTTATATTTCCGTGACGACTTCCTAATGTCTTGCACAAACCGCAATAGCAAGACCTGTAGTGCTGCATTTCTTCAGCAGTTAACTTATCAGCGTTTACGACTACATAGCCAAACATATTATTCACCTGCCTTTCTTATATACCTTTTAGGCCATTTCAAAAAATAACCTATACATTATTTTAGTTGTTCTTTTGTAATTACCTTGATTCATAGACTCAATTATTGCAGAATAATTTTCATCTGTCTAGAGTATTTATATTAATTACCCATAGTATTATCAGAAGGGACTTTCTCACGCATGGTTTCAAGTGTTGAAGAAAGCTCATTTAAAGCAGTGGAAAGTTGTGTATTATCTTTGACTTTTAGTGCCTTCTTAGTGTGTTTAACCGATTCATCAAGTAATCTACGGTCGTTTTTATCAAGTTTTTTCATTATTTCCGATGCTTGATAAATTAACTGTTCAGCGCGTTCACGTACTGTAGCTTCTTCTTTTCGTTTTGTATCTTCGACTGCATATTGCTGTGCATCACGGATGGCTTGATCGATTTCAGCCTGACTTAGATTTGATGAGGCTGTAATAGTAATGCTTTGCTCTTTTCCTGTACCTAAATCTTTTGCAGATACGTTGACTATGCCGTTAGCATCAATAATAAAGGTCACCTCAATTTGAGGTACACCTCGTGGTGCACGGCGAATACCTTTAAGTTTGAATCTGCCTAAAGTTTTATTACTTGCCACCATTTCACGTTCGCCCTGTAAAACATGAATATCGACCGAGGTCTGGAAGGGGGCGGCAGTAGTAAAAATTTGGCTCTTTTTTATAGGTAGTGTTGTATTCCTCTCAATAATTTTGGAAAATACGCCTCCTAAGGTTTCGATACCGAGAGAAAGGGGTGTTACATCCAATAGCAATAGGTCCCGGACATCACCTGAAAGGACACCTGCTTGAATTGCAGCTCCAATAGCAACGCATTCATCGGGATTGATACCCCTAAACGGTTCTTTCCCAATAAACTTTCTAACAGTGTCCTGCACCGAAGGGATACGACTTGATCCGCCTACAAGCAAAACCTTATTGATATCTTCGACATTAAGGCCAGAATCACGTATTGCTTGTTGTACTGGGTCCATTGTTGCGTTTACGAGATGAGCTGTCAGTTCATCAAATTTTGCACGTGTAAGTGTAATATCCATGTGCATAGGACCTGACGAATTTGAGGTGATGAACGGAAGATTAACAGAAGTTGATGTTATAGAGCTCAGCTCAATTTTGGCTTTTTCAGCTGCCTCTTTTACACGCTGTATTGCTGTAGCCTCTTTTGTAAGGTCAAAATTATTTTCCTTTTTGAATTCGCTTACAAGATAATCAACAACACAACTGTCAAAATCATCACCACCGAGTCGATTATTTCCGGCAGTGGCAAGAACCTCAATAACACCGCTGTCGATGTCAAGAATTGAAACGTCAAAGGTTCCCCCTCCTAAGTCATATACCATGACTTTTTGGGCAGTTTCCTTATCAATACCATAGGCAAGTGCGGCTGCAGTCGGCTCGTTGATAATCCTTTGAACATTTAACCCAGAAATTTTACCGGCATCTTTGGTTGCCTGACGTTGCGCATCTGTAAAATATGCAGGTACTGTGATTACTGCTTCGGTTATGGTTTCACCAAGGTAGCTTTCAGCATCTGTTTTAAGTTTTTGTACAAGCATTGCTGAAATTTCTTGTGGAGTATATTTTTTACTATCAATATTTACTCTATAATCTGTTCCCATTTCACGCTTTATAGAACTTATTGTACGCTCATGATTGGCAACTGCCTGACGTTTGGCAAGTTGGCCTGTCATGCGTTCACCGTTTTTGGAGAAGGCAACTACCGATGGAGTTGTTCGACTACCTTCGGCATTTTGAATTACGACAGCTTCACCGCCTTCCATGACAGCAACGCATGAATTTGTTGTACCTAAATCAATACCAATTACTTTTGACATAATGATTTCACTCCTCTAATTTTAAGAATCAGCATTTGATTGCGATTCAGTTTTCCCTAAATTATAATAGTTATTATATGCGGGAAATATAGACTGAATATTAACTAAGTTTTAACAGAACTAAAAGTATTGAACTGTTGGTCAAAAACCTAAGATCGGATTGCTTTCTGGTTTTGTTTAAATTCAGTTTAAAATAGGGTGGTAGAGTATTGTATAAAAGAAAATGGAGGGTGTTTTAATGTTTAATATCATGGTAGTGGAGGACGACCATAATACAAGAAAATTAATGGAGGCAGTATTAGTTCAAAATGGCTATGAAGTTATTTTGGCTAAGGATGGGATTGATGCGTTGGAAAAAATGGAAAGCCATCATGTGGATTTGATTGTCCTTGATATTATGATGCCGCGTATGAATGGCTATGAGTTAAGCGAAACTTTACGCAAATGTAACTGCAACCTTCCTATTTTAATGGTAACCGCCAAAGAAACACCTACCGATAAAAAGAAGGGGTTTCTTGTAGGAACAGATGACTATATGGTAAAACCAGTTGACGAGGAGGAAATGATTCTTAGAATTGCAGCACTTCTAAGAAGATCCCAAATAGTAAATGAACATCGTCTGACAGTTGGGAAAACGGTTTTAGACTATGATTCGCTTACTGTTTCCCAGAAGGGTATTGACCAAGAATTACCAACCAAGGAGTTTATGTTACTTTATAAATTGCTGTCGTATCAAACCAAAATATTTACCCGGCGCAGTTTGATAGACGAAATATGGGATATGAACTCAGAAACCGATGAACGTACGGTTGATGTTCACATAAACCGCCTGCGTGAACGCTTTAAAGAAAATCATGATTTCGAAATTATCACGGTCCGAGGGCTAGGTTATAAGGCGGTGATAAAAGAATGAACAGAGGTAGAACTCTTAATATCCAAATGGTGTTTCTGGTTTTTTACATTATGATGTCAGCAGGGTTGTTGACGGGAGTTTGTTTTTTATTTTTGTATGCAACAGGTATTTTACAGCTTCTTGGTTTTACTCCTATTCTTTATCCGTTAGTTGCACTGCTGATAAGTAGTATTATTGGAACATCTATTTCGGCTGTGACGAGCGAAAAAATACTAAGACCTCTTAATGACCTTATTAGGGCAACAAAAGTAGTGGCTAAGGGGGATTTCAGTATTCATGTCGAAGAAATTGACAATTATTCGGAAATGGCTGATTTGCTAAGAAATTTCAATCATATGACAGAAGAACTTGGTAGCATAGAAATGTTCCGAAATGATTTTATTAACGACTTCTCTCACGAGTTTAAGACACCGATTGTTTCGATCAGAGGATTT
Organism: uncultured Acetivibrio sp.; assembly: GCA_964466645.1. GTDB lineage: Bacteria > Bacillota > Clostridia > Acetivibrionales > Acetivibrionaceae > Acetivibrio. The sequence goes on from CAYXPB010000065.1 coordinate 18,982, forward strand.
GCAAAACAATTGCAGAATGATAACATTTCAGCAGAAAAACGTAAAGAATATACTGACATTATTATAAGTGAATCCGAAAGGCTGGCTAATATGTCAGCAAATGTTCTTCTGCTTAATAAATTTGAAAATCAGCAGTTTATTGCAAATCAAACTGAATATGAACTTGATGAGCAAATCAGGGATTGTATAATACTTTTTGAAAAGCAATGGAGTAAAAAAAACATTGAAATTCAGTTGGATTTGGAACGTACAAAAATCTATGGAAATCAAGAAATGCTATCGCACCTTTGGATAAATCTTATTGAAAATGCAATAAAATACTCTAACGATAACGGACGTGTGACAATTACGTGCCATGAAATTTGTAAAGACATCGTGTTTAAAATAAGTGACGATGGTAATGGGATGGATGATAATATGTTAAAGTATATTTTTGACAAATTCTATCAGGGAGATAAATCACGCTCAGTGCGTGGGAATGGACTCGGACTTTCAATTGTTAAGCGTATTATTGAACTTAGTAGAGGAGAAATTGCAGTGGAAAGCAAAATTGGACATGGAGCAACCTTTACAATTACGCTGCCAAAATTAAGAAACGACGGTAAGGATACTGGGTGATAGCATTATCTAAACAATGTTCGTTCTTGTATACCTTGACAAATAGATCTTGAGCCAAACCTTTGGCATATTGGAATAAAAATTATAGGGATTTTATAGAAATGATGAGTAGTGTAAACTTTTAATTTAAGGAGGTAAGTTATGGAAAGTAAATATATAACCTGAATCCGTGAATATTTTATCATAGAAGTACTCACAATTCCAGCAAAATGAGGTATAATAAGGCTATAATACCATAAGAAAAATATTCACCAACGAGGTG
>CAYXPB010000066.1:0-19560 GCA_964466645.1 uncultured Acetivibrio sp.
TCAATCAAGGACACGAGTAGAACCGCTTACCAAACAAACCTTAGATGATAATTATGAAAGTTTCTATAAAAAGGCAGGATTTTCAAGAGATGATATGCCTCGTTTTGCAATAACAATGGGAATAGGCACGATTCTTGAAGCAAGAAATATTTTAATGATTGCCAATGGCGAAAAGAAGGCTTCTGTCGTTGCTAAGGCAATTGAAGGCCCTATAACTTCCCAAATCACTTCTTCTGCAATACAACTCCACAGTGGAAAAGTAACAGTAGTTCTTGATGAAGGTGCAGCTTCAAAGCTGAATAATCTTGAACATTACAGACATGTTGAGAAGCTTATGAGAGAATTTAGGTGATTCCAAAAAACAACTGGTCAATTGCCATTGCAAAATAATGTTCCTATGTTTGGAAGCTTTTAAGCTTCCATGACAGGCTTTGCAACCTAAATAAGTATAGGTTATTTTTTGAAATGGCCTTATTTAAAATATTTCTTCACTTTCTTCTTTTGTATAAAAATATTTTGTGAACTCTTCCTCGAAGAGTTCATTTTCATTTTCAAGCAAATATTTGAAAGCTGCTTCACTGTGTATAATAGCCTCATTTTCAAGCTTTAACAATTTTTCAGGAATACCCTTTGGTGAAGGGCCTCAGCTTTACTCTCAATTTCATCAATATCCTTATTTAGCCCTACTACTGTATAAGTAAGAAATCCTCTCATAATTGATGGTGAAAGTCTAGCGTAACCTTCAATCTTTTTATCAAGACGCAAATATTTTTTCCCGAATACTTTTGTTGTAATTTCACTAGATTTATAACAAACCCTCCATAAGGGCAATTCATCAATACCTGTTTTTTCATAGAGCTCTTTTCCGGTTAAGGGTCCCTCTTTTTCAATAAGCTTTATAAGATTTTCCATAGTTGATTTCACCATTCATCTTTAAATTTTTGTAAGTATATTAACCTGTGCTTTATTATAACAACAAATAACAATTAATTACAATAAATAACCACTCTGTATACTAGGTGGTTATTTTAATTTTAATTACGTAAAGGCAAGTGTCATTATCTATACAATTGAAAATCAACAGTTTATACTGAACACCGAATTACTATTTACTCTATTTTTCAACGATATCAACAATATCTCCTTGCTTTTTATATATTGAGTTTTCTGGAACATACCCTCTAACCATAGATAGCGGATAAACAATACTGTTTCTTCCTAAAACAGTTCCAGGATTCATAACAGAATTACATCCAACTTCTACATTATCCCCTATAATTGCTCCAAATTTCTTTAAACCTGTTTTGATTTGGCCATCTGTTGTTGATATTGTAACCAATGTCTTGTTTGATTTCACATTAGATGTAATTGCACCTGCTCCTGTATGAGCTTTGTAGCCTAAAACGGAGTCACCTATATAGTTATAATGAGGGACTTGCACTTTATTAAAAAGTATTACATTTTTAAGCTCCGTAGAATTCCCTACTACTGAATTTTCTCCTATAATGGCATTTCCTCTTATATATGCACAATGCCTAATTTCAGCTCCCTTACATATTATCACAGGGCCATTAATATTAGCACTAGGTGCTATTTTTGCATGTTTTGACACCCAAATATTTTCAGCTATTTGGTAAAACTCATCAGGAGATAATCCTTTTCCCAGTTCTTTAATGAATTCTCCTATTCTAGGCAATACCTCCCATGGATATTCAACTCCATTAAAAATATCCTTTGCGATTGTTTCTGATAGATTAAGTAAATTTTCTACTTTTAGCATAAACATCCTCCTAATACATCAAATAAAATTTGAATGAATTTTTCTATTTTACTAACTCAATAACCTAATTTCTTATTAATATCAAATAAAACCCGAAACTTTTTACATATATATTATAATACGCAAAACATTAAATATATTTTTTGTTATTATGCATAAAAATACATTTCATACAATTAATGCAGTTGTTTTTTAACTTTATTATTATATCTAAAATTTAAAAGTTAGTATATATTAATCTTAGAAATTTATTAAAGTATCTAAACAAATATCTCCAAATAGAATAAAAAACAGAACAACCAGATGAAGAAATAAATAAAGTCGGCTATCAAGATGTGACTATGTAAATAGTTGAATTGGGCAGTAATTGAGAAAAAGCAATCACCCCGTATCCGTGACACACAGGGTGATTATGTTTACATATTTCCTTCAAACGCTCATTTTATTTTTCTATTCTCTTTATTTCAGCCTTCACTTTTATCTATTTATACGAAAGACTATTTTAACAACTTTTGAGTCTCTCTTGCGATTGCAAGCTCTTCATTCGTTGGAATTACAAGGGTTTTAACTCTTGAGCCCGGTGCACTAATATCTATTTCTTTTCCAATCACTTTATTCTTTTCCAAATCTATGTCAATTCCTAAGAAATCCATATCTTTTAGTATCTTACTTCTTACCAAGTCATTATTTTCGCCAATTCCGGCAGTAAATACAACAGCGTCCGCGCCATTCATTATGCCTATATAATCACCAATAAAGCGTTTTACTTTATAGCAGAAAATATCCAATGCGAGTATCGCCCTGTTATTTCCATTCTCAGCAGCCTCCTGAACGTCTCTAAAGTCACTGCTTACACCTGAAACCCCAAGTACTCCGGACTTTTTATTCAGGAAATCACTTACATCCTTAACAGTCATTTTTTCCTTCTCCATCAAAAAGGATATAACAGCAGGGTCTATAGTTCCACTTCTTGTACCCATAGCCAAACCTTGAAGTGGAGTGAATCCCATTGATGTTTCTATAGACTTTCCGCCTTTAACAGCACATATACTTGCTCCATTACCTAAGTGACAAGTAACTATTTTTAATCCTTCTATAGGCTTCCCAAGCATTTCAGCAGCTTTATATGCTACATATTTGTGTGAAGTACCATGAAATCCATATTTTCTCAAACGATACTTTTCATATATTTCATAAGGAAGAGCGTATATATATGCGTGGGACGGCATTGTTTGGTGAAATGCAGTATCAAAAACAGCTATCATCGGTATATTAGGCATAATCTGTTGGCATGCTTCAATTCCGATTATATTTGAAGGGTTATGCAATGGTGCAAGTTCTACACACTCTTTAATTGCATCCATTACTTTATTATCAATTACAACCGAATCCTGAAATTTTTCTCCTCCATGAACAATACGATGCCCAACAGCTCCTATTTCGGACATACTAGCTATAACACCGGTCTTACCATCAGTAAGAGCACTTAGCACCTCCTGTACAGCAACTTTGTGATTATACAAATCCTTCTCAATAATAACAGTGTCGCTTCCGATTTTTGAATGTTTAAGAAATGAATGCTCAAGACCAATTCTGTCACACACACCCTTTGCAAGAACACTTTCGTTTGTCATATCAATAAGCTGATATTTTAAAGAGGAACTACCTGTATTAATAACTAATACCTTCATTGTAACATCTCCTATTCTATATTTAAGACTGAATTATTATCAATCCCTTTAGTATCTTTCCTTCAAATTAAAAATCTTAAAAGACTTCTGCACTTTGTATTTAACCCTTTTGAGCCTGGACTGCTGTAATTGCTGCAACTCCAACAATATCCTCTGCACAGCATCCTCTTGAAAGATCGTTTACAGGTTTTGCAATTCCCTGTGTTATAGGACCATATGCTTCAGCTTTTGCAAGTCTCTCAGTGAGCTTATACGCAATATTGCCACAATTTAAGTCTGGGAAAATCAATACATTTGCTTTTCCTGCAACTTTGCTGCCGGGAGCTTTTGATTTAGCAATAGCTTGTACAAGTGCTGCATCACCTTGTAACTCGCCGTCTAAAGCAAGATTTGGTGCCTTTTCCTTTGCAAACTGAGTTGCCTTAACTACTTTTTCGGTCAATTCACTCTTAGCACTACCAAAAGTTGAATATGACAACATTGCAACTTGAGGCTCATCCTGTACCAATAGTTTAAATGAATTGGCAGAGGCTAATGCAATCTCTGAAAGCTGGTCTGCATCTGGATTCTCAACAAGGCCACAATCCCCGTATATAAAAGTTCCGTTATGACCATATTCACAATCGGGAACTACCATTACAAAAAATGCTGATACCAACTTTGTTCCTGGCGCTGTTTTCAAAATCTGAAGAGCAGGTCTCAATGTGTTTCCGGTTGAATTGATTGCACCTGCTACCATACCATCTGCTTGCCCTTGCTTAACCATCATAACTCCGTAATAGAGCGGATTCTCCATTGTCTTTCTTGCTTCTTCAATAGTCATTCCCTTAGATTTTCTAAGCTCACAAAAAGCTTGGGCATACTCCTCAAATTTCGAGGAACTATATGGATTCTCGATTTTAACTTTTGACAAATCAAGATCTCCTGCTAGCTTTTTGATTTCAGCTTCATCTCCTACGAGTACCACCTTTGCAACTCCCTGATTTGAAATCATGGACGCTGCTGTTACCACCCTTAAATCTGTGCTTTCCGGAAGTACAATAGTCTTAATATCAGACTTTGCCCTCTCAATAATTTGTTCTAAAAAATCCATTGTTTTACCCCTTTCAATCTATTATTCTATAAATATAACTACTATAAGTTGTCTCCCAAAATATATCTACCTTACTGTTTATTGTCTGTAAACTGCTATATGTACATACCTTCTCTGCATATTAGTATACAAACAAGCTCTTTTTTAATGAACATTACAACAAAACACAACGGCCAGATAGAGCATTCCTTTGTCTAATTTACGTTTACTTATACATAGGCAATCCAAATAATTCAAACAATAATTATCACCAGGTAATAGTACTAGATACCTTAAAAACACTATTCTATCAGCTATTAATTATATACAAAATGTTTATTGTATACAAGATTGAGTTCATCTATTTTTTCTCTTTTACACAGCTAAGCTTGAATTAAGTCCTAATATTTAGCTTAATCTTAAAGAAGTGAAAATTTCTCAGAATACAAAAACGCGGACCTTTACCCTAATTATGTCATTTTGTTAATTCTTTCTGTTACATCTTTGCTAAATCTATCAATATACCCTTTAACATATTCTGAGATATCCATATTTTCATCCTTAACAAGTGGAGTCAAATCCATACCATAAATTACTGACGAATATTTATCCACATTGAAAGAAGATAAAAACGTCGCGTTCGACTGTCGGTTTCCGCAAACAGCTTGGTCATACCTCTTTCCACCACAAATCTGAGAATCAAAAACACCTAAAATCGATTGTGCTATATTCGGATGCCCTGAAACGTTAAAAATCACTTTTTCGTTATCGTTTATCCAATCCATTTTTCCCCACACTTCGCATCCATATAACTTTTCTGGCCTATATTCAATGGGCAACTCCCGTATTGCGCGAATGAGTTTTAAAGCCACACTGACATGTGTGCTGTGCTTATCTGCTAAATTATGAGTATATATAACTTTTGGTCTTGCGATGGAAATAAGTTGCTTAATATCTTCCACATATTCTCTATTGTGCTTGTCTTTAATCTCGGCGCTCTCATAATCAAGCATTGCCAAAAATCCATATTCTCCAACAAAGGCCGCTTTTTTCTGCTCCATCTTTCTAACCTGCTTCATTTCTTCGCTGGTATAGTTTTGATAAATACCATTTCTTGGACTACCTGATCCATTAGTAACAATAACCGCCGTGAACCACTCATCTGCTCTTCCGAAGCACTTTTGTATTCCATCGTATGCCATAATTTCGATATCATCCTGATGAGCAGAAACAGCCAAGTGCGTCGTACGTGAAATGGCTTTATCTATGGCAATATTGTCATAGATAAAAAACTCCGCGCCAATTTTATTAAGTTTCATATTAATTCACCTTTACTATTTATCATTATTTACTATTTTATGATACATTATATTTACATAAAAAAACCACATTCAAAATAATAAGCTTTTCATCTAGAAAAAAAGACCCTAGAAGAGGGCCATTCCTCACCCCTTAAGGTAAGAGAAGATATATCAATAAGTTTAAGTGTACAACACATAATTATAAGGTTTAATTAATACCACGTCAACCAGAAATTGTAAGCTACCGTTAAAGCTTTTATTTTAGCATTTCTTTGAAATCTTTTTCACTCAAAATCTGTACTCCTAAATCTTGAGCTTTAGTCAGTTTGCTTCCTGCATCTTCACCGGCAAGAACATATGATGTCTTTTTTGATACACTTCCTGATACTTTTCCTCCATACATTTGGATTATTTGCGTTGCCTCATCTCTAGTCATCGTTGGCAAAGTTCCTGTCAATACAAAGGCTTTTCCAGAAAAGCGGTCATCCTTTCTTGTAACTGAAACTTTTGACTTCATATTTATTCCAGCTTTCTTAAGCTTATCTATCAGTATGCCGTTTTCCTCTTTAGAAAAGAATTCAAGTATATCCCGAACCATGATGTCCCCGAAGTCAGGCAGCACAATCAACTGCTCACATGTGGCACTTTTAATAGATTCCACATCCGGAAAGTTGGAAGCTAATACCCTTGCAGTTTGTTTACCTACATTTCTAATCCCTAAACCGGTTATAAGCCTGTCAATATCATTCTCTTTAGACTTTTCAACAGCTTTGAGAAGATTATCGGTAGACTTTTCCTTACCAACTATTCCCTTACTTATAAGCTCCTCACGATAGTCCTTCAAAAGATATATATCCCCTACATCTTTTATATACCCCTCAGACATTAAGGCTTCTACCGAACTGGGACCTAATCCTTCTATATTCATGGCATCCTTAGATGCAAAATAAATGACTCCCCGTATTGCTTGAGCAAAGCATGCCGAACCGGTACATCGTATTTCAACTCCATTTTCCTCACGAAGGGCCGGCGCTCCGCACATAGGACATTTATCAGGAATAATGTATCTCTTTGCCGTATCCGGCCGCTTATCGGGGATGCTTTTTAACACTTCTGGTATAATATCCCCGGCTTTTTGTATAATTACCGTATCACCTATCTGTATGTCCTTCGAATCAATATAATCCTGATTGTGCAAAGTAGCTTTTGACACAGTAGTTCCAGCTATCTTCACCGGCTTTAGGATTGCTAACGGAGTAAGCCTTCCTGTACGACCTACCTGAACTCTTATGTCTTCAACAACCGTTTCCTTTTGCTCTGGTGGATACTTAAAAGCTACAGCCCATCTTGGGACTTTACTTGTTATCCCCAAACTTCTTCGGCTTTCTAAACTATCCACCTTAACTACCGCACCATCTATTCCAAAGGATATCTGCCATCTGTCTTCTTCGATCTTTGAAATACACTCCCACACCTCGTCAGCAGTTTTACAGATCATATAACCAGGGCTAACAGGAAATCCTTGTGATGAAAGCCATTTCAGACTTTCGGAATGGGATGTAAAATCTCTTCCTTGACTAATTTCTAGGTTGAATACATATATATCGAGGTTTCTTTCTCTGACAACACTTGGATCTAATTGTCTCAAAGTCCCAGCAGCAAGATTTCGAGCGGTCTGATAAATCTTTCCTCCTGTCTCCTCTTGCTTTTGATTGGCCTTTTCAAAAGCTTCATTTGACATATATACTTCTCCACGCACTTCCAAATAAGGCAGTTTACTAGGGATTTCACTAGGAATTGATTTAATCTCCAATAGATTTTCATAAACCGATTCTCCAATGGAGCCATCACCTCTGGTAATACCTTCTGTCAGTTTTCCATCATAATATCTTAAAACAACAGAGAGACCGTCAACCTTTCTTTCCACAACAAAAGTAGGGCTTCCCAACTCCTGTATCATCTTATTTACAAAGTTATATACGTCTTCCTTTGAAAAAACATCCTGAAGACTTATTACAGGGACATCATGCTGAACTTTTCTAAATTCGCGCTTAACAGTCCCCCCCACTTTCTGAGTAGGTGAATCATAAACGGCAAACTCAGGGTATTCTTGTTCAAGCTTTCTTAACTCTAGGGAAAGTTGATCATACTCATAATCCGAAATCTCAGCGTCATCCTGATTGTAATACCTATCATTATGGTATCCAATTGTCTCTCTTAACTCTTGAATCCTCTTCTTAATATCCATATACCCTCCGACTATTTTCCTTTTTTCTTTTAGAAATGGCAAATGTTCATTTAGGTGTTTCAAAAAAATTCATTATTCAATATATATAGTTCCAACCTAATCATGAAAGCTTAAAAGCTTTCAAACAGAGGAACATTATTTTGCAGTGCAAAAAATGTAAATCAGTTTTTTTGAAACATCCATTGACTAGTTATTTTTTTGGAATTACCTTACTTTTTAGAGACCACCTTAATTAATAACATATTTACCGAAACAACTGCAATAGCCAACCAGATTGCCCCCCATACAAGTGTAGGGAAACCAGTCAACTCAGAGAGCCTTACTATATCACCTGGAGGCTCTGTGCCCCATCTTTTCACTATTGAAAGCTGAACGTTTAATTTTAATAGAATTGTATTGACAAATGTATCATATATTACATATGCTGCCATAGACATACCGATAATATCCATCATCAAGTCACTTAAGCCATCCTTTTGTATCATTAGTATCAAAATTACAATTCCAGAAAAAAGCAATGAAGTAACTAAGGTTCTAATTGAAGAACTAAATGCCATTGATATACCCATATATATTATTGCAATACTACCAACCGTATACCTTTTTGCTTTTGTTTTTTTCAAAAACACTATAAGTAAGCAAAATAATATGCTTGCAATGTATCCGCTGTTTGCTATGATAAAGCTTGCAACCCAGCTGTCTGCACCGAATAATATATCTCCACTGTTCCCATATATCATACCGAAAGCCGATACTCCAAAGCCAGATAATGCTGCTGCCAACGCATGCCCAATTTTATGAAAAACCAAGGACACTGCTTTAAAAGGTCCTACAACTGCATGATTCCACAAAACAATCAGAAGTGTTAAAATCAAAAGATACTTCCATATATTTTTCATATGTACCACCTAAGCCAATATTTTCTTTTTGGAATAACCTCAATAGAAATTATACATTTATAAAGCAAAAAAAGAAAGGAATTTCCTTTCTTTTTTATGATTGCACTTCTTTCGAACGAAGTGAAAGAAGGAAAATCGAAGGAGCTCGATACCCCGGAGATTTTATTTATCGTTAATCCATAAAAATCCATTTGCCGTTTTCATCCTTTTCTGCCTTCATAAACTCTAGAGCCTCAATCACAGCTTCTGTCAAAGCTTCTGCTGACTTCTGCCTAAATCCCTCATCCGTAAGCTTTGCTCTGTCGGAAGAATTCGACATATACGCAACTTCTGCAATCACAGCAGGCATATTTGTTTTTCTTAGCACTAAAAGATTTGGTCTGTATATTGTGCCGTTGTCTACAGTCTTTAATTCACCGACAAGTTTATTTTGAACAATAGAAGCAAGTTTCTGTCCGTTCATCTTGTTTTCGTCAATATTAACAGGAATACAGTACAAAGTTTCAGTACCCTTATATCCTGCATCATTTGGCATATAATTATTATGCACACTTACAAAAAGTGCTGCACCTATATTATTAGCGATATTAACCCTTTCATCTAGTCCTACATCAATGTCCTTGTCTCTTGTGTAAATTACATTAATACCTAGCTTTTTAAGTAATTCCCCCATTTTTAAAGATATATCCAAATTCAGTTCTTTTTCGCACAAATCACCTTTTATGGCTCCTAAATCTTCTCCTCCATGGCCGGGATCTATTACAACTATAACCTCTTTAGGAATTGGTGTGCTATTTTCATCTTCTATAGATGTACCTTCTCCATTTTCTATACTGTTCTCAACCCCGTTAGATTTATTATTTATTTTCTCTTCATTGTTTTTGTTGTCGTTAATACTTACACTAACAACAAAAAGCAGCATAAAAAAAACCAGTACAGACAAAAATCTAATTTTCATTGGCAACTTTGCATATGTACAATATGACTTTTTAATAAATTTAAATATTTGCTTCATTTTTTTCCCCAAGTGTTTATTTTAGGTGTTTCAAAAAATTCATTAGTCGATCCAGTTATTTTTTGGAATCACCTTAATTCCTTTTCTAACTAATTATCCTACAAAAAAAGTTTTTTTTCCACAAGAATTTATTTACATGAAGTTTTCTAATTTATGTACCTTATTTCAGCAACATAGCTTTCTCCTCAGCAACCTTTTTTTGTACTTCTTTTTGTATTCTCTCAATTCCCTCCGAAGCATCGTATTTATATACAAGTTTTTGCCACACTTCACTTAAGTAAACCTTTCGAGCCTGTTCATCTAAAGGGGTCAATTTATATTGAGTCATGTTTTTTGCAAGTTCAGTTAACACAGGATAAATTTTTTGCTCGCCAAAAAACTCCTTATCTTGATTTATATAAATTTCATCACTTAACGCAGGAATATACGATGGTACAACATTTTTTATCCCTTTAAAAGACTTTACAATGTGCTCAAGTACTTTCCACGCTTCTTCCTTATTTTCGCTCTGTTTATTAATTGATAATCTTGTATCCGAACCCCAAGCTGCAATTCCTAATGGTGCTTTTGCAACTCGCCACTTTCCTTTTTGTTCCGGTACATATTCTTCTAGATTAATCATTGTATAAGAAGCTAAAAACAACATAACGAGCCTATCTTCCCGTATCGCTTTCTTGCCGGCATCATGCCAGAAGCTTTTATTTGATATTAACTCATTGTCATACATTTTCTGCGCAAAATCTATAGAACTAGCAAACAAATCACCTTTCGGTTTATAATTAAGTTCATTATCAAAATAACCCATTGTTGCACAAACCAAATCAGTTATATCTGTAGGATTTTGAAAGATATATTTATCCTGCTCTTTCAGTTTTATAGCTATTTTATATAAATTATCGGGGTTTTCCAAAAATTCTCCAAACGCTTCAGGTTCAGAGGGAAACCCGTTTTCCTTCATGATATCAGCTCTATACATAGTAATATATGGAGCTGTTGAGAAAGAAATTGATAACAACTGAGTACCATCAAGAGAAAATCCGCTTCCCCATCCCAAAAAATCATCCTTATATTTTACAGCATTAAACGGCTCTTCAAGTAAATTTTCAAGAAAATCTTCTGCTGTGTATTTCCCAAAATAATTACTGTCAAATGCAAAAATATCAGGGCCTGTCCCATTTGCAATTGCTTTAATGTATTCTTTAGTGCATTCTTCAAAATGAAGAACTTTCTGTTTTATTTTTATACCTGCATTTTTTGCTTCGAATTCCTTAATCTCATTATCAAAAGAAAACCAACTCCATATTTCAACGTCTACATCTCGCATATCTGCTTCAACCTGAATTGATTTTGAATTCAATTCAGTAACCTCTTCAACACTTTTCTCTTTGAAGAATTTTTGTTTACATGCTGATGTAAAAACTAAACTGAATGTTAAAATTGTCAAAAGGCTTATTTTAGCCGCTTTTAACATACCAAAAGACTCCTTCCACGATTAGTTTCACACTCAACAGCGTACCTTCGCCCAGCTATTCCAATAGAACCTCCTTTTCCTCTTCAATCTCCTTTTCTATTTTCTTTCTCATATGTTCAATTTCAGCATACGAATTTTCGGTATCTAAAAGCGACTCCCAAACTCCTTTAATATACAGCTCACGTGCTTCTTCATCCAATGGAGTCATCTTATATTGAGTCATATTTATAGCCATATCAACCAACATAGGATACACTTTTTGTCCATCAAAAAAATCTTTTTGTAGGGATAAGTATTCTTCATTTTTTATTGCAGGAACATACGAAGGAACAACGTTACCTGTCCATTTCACTGAAGTCACAATATGCTCAAGAAGCTTCCATGCTTCTTCTTTATGTTCACTCTGATTATTTATGGATAATCTTGTGTCCGAGCCCCAAGCTGCTACCCCTAAAGGTGCTTTAGCAACTCTCCATTTCCCTTTTTGTTCAGGTGCCATTCTCTCTAATTCGTCCATTGTATAAGATGCTAAAAAAATCATAACAAGTTTATCCTCTTGCACTGCTTTCTTACCTGAATCCTGCCAAAAGTTCTTATTTGATATCAGGTCATTATCATATATCTCTTGTGCCATATCTATAGCTTTTGCATAAAGTTCTCCTTCCCGTACATAATTAAATTCTTCATCAAAATAACCCATTGTTGCACCAACAATGTCTGTTATGTCGGTAGGATATTGGAATATGTATTTGTCCTGTTCTTTTAGTTTTTTACCAATTTGTAATATATTGTTTGGATCCTCAATGAATTTTCCGAATTCTTCAGGTTCTGATGGGAAACCATTTTCTTTCATTATATCCGCTCTATACATAGTTATATAAGGAGCTGTTGAGTATGAAAGCGACAATAATTGATTATTGTCAAGAGAAAGACCACTTTCCCAACCTATAATATCATCTTTGTATTTCCCAGCATCAAAAGGTTCTTCAAGTAAATTCTGAAGAATGTTGTCTACTGTATATTGTCCGAAAAAGCTACTATCAAAGGCAAATAAATCAGGACCAGTACCATTTGCAAGTGCCTTCATATATTCTTCTTTACATTCATAAAAAGGAATAATTTTTTCTTTTACTTTTATACCGGTTTCCTCTTCAAATTGACTGATAGCACCACCAAAGCTAAACCAACCCCATATTTCAATTTCCACATCCTTAATGTCGGTTTCAATCTGAGCATTTTGCCCTACATTATCAGACGTATCTATTTTCTTCTCCTGATCTTCAAACTTTTTTACACATCCTATACTCAAGGTCAAACTTAATACTAATACTGTAATTAAAGTTAGTTTTAATACTCTCTTCATTCTAAAACGCTCCTTTCAACTATTAATTTGAATTAGTTTGATACATACATCCAAAATTGAAAGCTTCTAATTAATTTTTCAAATTCAACTACAGGCAGTGGTTTCGAAAATAAGTAACCTTGAATTTCATCACACTCTAACAATGCCAATGTATGAAATTCTTCAATCGTCTCAACACCTTCCGCCACAACTTTAAGTCCCATAGAATGTGCAAGTTCTATAATAGCTTTCACAATTGAACTGTTTATTTTCTCTTTTGAAATATCTGTTATAAAACTCTTATCTATTTTCAAAATCTGTATTGGAAGTTCTTTAAGTCTGCAAAAAGATGAGTATCCTATCCCAAAATCATCGATTGATATGTATACTCCCATATCTCTAACTTCCTGCAAAATTGATATAATATACTTTGTATTCTTAATGAGGAAGCCTTCTGTAATCTCCAATTCCAAGCATTCAGGCTCTAAGCCTGATATCTTCAATGCTTTCGAAACCAACCTTACAACATTGTTTCCATAGAATTGTCTAATAGATAAGTTTACCGAAATACGCATTTTAGGGAATCCTATATTCTGCCATTGCTTAGTCTGCTTACACGCTTCAATAAGAACCCATTCTCCTATCTGATTTATTATACCTGTCTCTTCCGCTAAAGGAATGAATTGTGCCGGTGATATCATCCCCCTTTGCGGATGATTCCAACGAATTAATGCCTCCATGCCCGTAATAGTCTTTGTTTGAACATTAACTTTTGGCTGATAATAAATAATAATTTCATTTCTTTCTAATGCTTTACATAGACTTTGCTCCAACAAAAGCTTTTCTGACATATTTGACTCGGCTATTTCGGAGTAAAATCTGAATGTATTGTCCCCACTTTCTTTTGCAGCATACATTGCAAGATCCGCATATTTTAGTAATGTTGACTTTTCAAACGCATCTTCAGGATATATACTTATTCCTACACTTCCTGACACATGCAGTTCGTGTACTTCATCCTCTTGATTGATGAACACAGGTTCTGCAAGTATTTTATTAATATAAATCGCGTATTTTTTTGCTATCTTCACATCAGCATTGTTTATAACAACAACAAACTCGTCGCCTCCAAGTCTTGCCACAAAACTGTTATCCTTCAAAAAACAACTTAGTCTGTTTGCAACTTCCTTTATCAACATATCTCCATATTCATGACCAAGTGTATCATTAATCTGTTTAAATCTATTCAAATCTATAAACATAACAGCTATATTTTTGCTCTGTCCGATATTTAGAAGATTCTCTAGATAACCGTTAAAACTAAGTCGGTTAGGTAGTCCTGTTAACACATCATTATAAGCTAAGTGCTTCATTTTTTCCCTTGACAATTCTAATTCTTTTGTTTGGGACAAAAGTTGATTATTCATAATTTTTGCTTCAGTAAATAAATCCACAAGATTGTCCGACATAACCTGAAAATTCGATACTAAAGAGTTGACCTGACTAATAGATGTGCGAGGCCATTCAATTATCTCCTGTCGTTTAAGCTTTTCCGGAAGACCCGTTGAACTTTTAGTCAATTTTGAAAGATCCCTTGATACAAATTTGCTAGTCATCGCTGAAATAATCGCAGATATAAGACAAAAAAGCAACAATATTAAAAATTTATTCAGATATGACTTCCATACATCCTCTGCATAGTTTGATAATGGGACTTTAATTTGTAGTTGAATATCCACGGCATCAAAGGGTATAATCATTATATAAAAAGCTTTGCTCCAACGGCTCAGATCTGTTCTTATACCTTTATATTCAGGGTACCACTCATATATATTATCACCAATCTCTGAATAAAATCCGCCTTCTTTCCAATTATAAACTTCCCCATATTTATCCTCATTACTGGTAAAATATATATTACTTTTATTATCTGCCAACAATACTTCAACAGAATTATTCAATTGATTGCTGTTAATGGTTGTCTTAAACCTTTTTATGTATATAGGAGATTTCAGACGAAGCTTTCGAAGGTCACTGTCTTCCCAAATCTTAAGTTTTTCAGTTATATTGATATTAGTTGAATTTATATTTTGGAAAATATCCGACTCCAAACTAGCCTTTGAAAACCATGCGTCAACAAAGGTATATACTAAAAAGGGACCTAAAACTGCAGCCACTGTTAAGTGAAATATCATTTTGTTCAAATCAACAGGATTTTTGTCTATATAGCTAAAAACCTTGTGAATTGGTATATATGAAATCAAAAGATCCGCTATAAGAACATTAATAAGTCCATTTATAACTATATTTGAGACAAGAAGCAGTCCTTCAACATTAACAGTATTTCTGTTCATATAAAACACTAGAATTGCAGAAGGACCTCCAATAATAATCCAATAAAAAGCATCTAGGACAAATAAATTACGCTGCTTTTTCCTCCATAAAAACCCTACGATTAATACCTCAAAAAATACAAAAAACGTATAAATGCTTCCATCAAATAAACTCCAGTCAAGTATATTGATAATCATAATCGCAGAGGAAGCAGCTACCAACCCATAATACCTTAATATAATAAATATAAACAAACTGCTCATAGTAAAGTTTACACCATAAGAAAATGGAATATCGCATTCCCTGCTAATCAGACTTATAATTAGAATAACTAAGAATATTATTAATTTTGCAGGTGATTTTAACGATAAATTTGTGTCGGATTTATTAATTATACTCACCTACCTTTCAATAAAGTGGTTTCTAGTAAGGTGGTTCAAAAAAATTCATAAGCCAATATATATAGTTCCAACCTAATCATGAAAGCTTAAAAGCTTTCAAACAGAGGAACATTATTTTGCAGTGCAAAAAATGTAAATCAACTTTTTTGGAATGGCGATTGACCAGTTATTTTTTATGTAATCATCTAACCAAAAAACTTGTTTTGATAATGTTATTAAAATATGAGAATAAGAAGTTATTATTACGTTATCCCTTAGTGGGTAAATAAGAGTATTCTAGATGTATATGTTCTTATATGAAAAATCGCAAGAAGCATATGAGTCCACCATTAGGTGTAGTTCTTTTTATACTTAGATACAAAATTTTTTTTCAAAAAGCACTAATAAAAAGCACTATAACTATGTGCAAATACGTAGTGTACCAAAAAGTAAAGTACTCTTAATATATGTACTTATGAATTAGCAAGTCTATTTTTAATATAATACTTATAGTTTATATTCGACATAAAGTAAAAAAATCCTTCTTAAACCACTTCAAAAAACAACCAATACAATATTTCAGGTGTTTCAAAAAAAATTTATTAGTCAATATAAATACATTATTTGTTTATATTTTCATAATTATATACAGTCAAAAAAAGGCCTCTTAGTCCGGCCCTTTCTTAACGGCCCTAAATTTGTACTTACTGTATATATCTGTTTACATCGTCTAACGTTATTCCCTGATGAAGAGCAATATTTAATCCATTAGCTATAACTTTTGCAATTCTATCTACTACATCGTCAATTTCCTTAGGTGTTACGATAAGCTTTCCTACATATGGCTCTAATACTTCTTGTATTAACTGGTATTTTTCATTTCTGTCAATACTCTTGAGCATATTGTAAAATTGCTTATCTTCCTTAGCCTCATTAATCAAATTATCTATAACAAGATCTATAGTGTCATTTGCCATTGTTGCAGCATCCACAACCGTCGGAACTCCTATTGCAATAACAGGAACACCTAATGTGTCTACAGAAATCTCCATTCTCTTATTTCCTACACCTGAACCGGGAGAAATTCCTGTGTCAGCTATTTGAATAGTTGTGTTTACACGTCCCATTCTTCTTGAAGCGAGGGCATCAATAGCTACTACCACATCAGGTTTTATCCTTTCAACGATTCCCTTTACTATTTCTCCAGTCTCAATTCCTGTTATCCCTAACACACCTGGAGCAATTGCACATACAGGCCTAACACCATCATCAACTTGCTTTGGCACATATTCTAAGAGATGTCTTGTTACCATTAATCCGCTCGTCACCTTTGGTCCGAGTGCATCAGGTGTTACATTCCAATTCCCTAACCCAACTACTAATACGGTTGATTTTTCTTTAAGCTTCAAAATTCTCACCAATTCTTGTGAAAGTGCTTTACAAGTATCTTCATACAACACCTGGTCATTTTCGTTTAATCTCGGAACTTCAAGTGTTATATAATTCCCCATAGGCTTTCCTATTGATACTTCTCCAGTTGGAGACGTTACCCTTACCCTTGTTATCTTTATGTCTTGTGTACCTGCATTTTCAATATCTACACCGGGTAAATTCGGCGATGCCGAAGCTAGCTTTGCTTGTTCCTGCTCCCTCACAAATTCATGAGCTTCAAGTGCTAAATCTGTTCTAATACTTCTGCTCTCACTCATCAGTTTCATCCTCTCATTTTTTTCATCTTAAAAAAACATATTGTCTAACTTTATTATTTTTTCACACTTTTCATTTTAAATACCTTGCTTTTTATTTTCTTTCGTGTTAAAATATTTCTTGTTAATTAACTCGCAGGAGGTGAATGGATTGCCAAATATAAAATCAGCTATAAAGAGGGTAAAAGTGTCTAGCGCCAAGACTCTTAAGAATAGTATTAAGAAATCAGTATTGAAGACTACTATCAAAAAGTGTAAACAAGCAATAGCTACTAATGATACTTCAGCTGCTACTGTACTTAAGACTACATTTGAGACTATAGATAAGTCAGCAGCAAGGAATATTTTACACAAGAACACCGCTGCGAGAAGAAAGTCTAAGCTTGCTAAGGCATATAACGCTGCAAATAAAACAAAATAGCAAAAAACGTACATAAAAGTACGTTTTTTTTTTCGTTTTCTAAATTTTCAAAAATACTTCCAACTTAGGATTAAAGATTCCGTATTCACTGCTTAAAATCATTTTAGGTATCTTTCCTCCCTTGTAGGAAGCGTTCGAAACTTAATACAGAGAAAGTGCGTTTTTGTATTAGTATCCTTAGAAAAAACTAACCGTTCGCAAGCTTATTTATAAGCAGTTCTGCTGCCACTCTATCATTTATTCTTCCTGTTTTTATAGCAAGATCAAGCTCAAAAGCTTCCTTAATTCCTTCCTTCAATTTATCGGCACTAAAACTTTTTGCCTGTGAGAATACCTTGCCTCCTGCATAAGGTGTAATTCCTATTTTTGCACAAGCCTCCTTAACGCTAATCCCTTCTATACTAAGAAGCTTCATCTCTAATACATGCCTTAATTGTCTCGTAATCATAAAAAGTATTTTAGGAAGAGGTTCTCTTAATATGATCATATCATTCAAAAGTTTAAGAGCTTTATCGAGGTTTTTCTCAGCTACCGCATCAGTTAAGTCAAATATCCTGCACTTTACCGATTTTGTACATACTTTTTCAATATCTTGTACAGTAATCTTTGATCTTTCCCCTACAAACATAACCAGTTTATTTACTTCATTGAGTATTTCTGTCATTCCTTGCTCACAAATCTCAATCAAATAAGAGGCATCTCTCGAACTTATCTCCTTTTTATGAGACTTTATGGCTTTTGTAACCCACTTAACCAGTTCTGCAGGCTTCTGAAAAGGAAACTCTACTAAAAGCCCGCTCTTTTTGATTGCATCCACAGTCTTTAGTCTTTTGTCAATTTCTTCTTCATAAAACACAAGCACCGTATACGATGGCAAATTTTTTAAGTATACAATCAATTCGCCCTTCGTACTTTGCTGTTTTGAGCCCTCTTTACCAGACTTGAACAGACCCGAGTTTTTAACAATAACAAGCTTTTTTTCAGAAAAAACCGGCATGGTCTCACAAGCTTCTTCTATTTTGCTCATCTCAAATTTTCCTTCTAATACAAGTTTGTTCATAGCAGAAAGATCATTTTCAAGAATAGCTTTCTGGATATTTTCAAGATAATATTTCTTCAAAAATTCTTCGTGCCCATAAAAAAGATATAGATTTTTAAGATTATTACTTTTAAGGTCTTCCTTTAATATATCAACACTCATATAATTCACCTTTGTCTAAATTTTTAATTACATCTAATTCCTTACAGTCCTTCTTATTTTGATGTCTTTACCATATGACTTAAGAACTATTGCGCCGTCATAATCCGTACGAAATTTGATAATTTGGCTGTCCTCAAGTATATTTAATATATCCTTAGACGGATGCCCGAAGTTATTCTTCCCGACACTTATAACTGATATATCAGGATTCGTACGTTCTAAAAAAGCTACGGTTGTTGAGGTATCAGACCCGTGATGGGCTACCTTCAATACATCCGACTTCAAATCTACATTATCGTTTATAATAATTTCTTCAGCTTCTTTTTCAATATCTCCTGTAAATAGTATTCTGACATTCTCATAATGTAATTTTAACACTAATGAGTTGTTATTTGAAGCCGATTCTTGAATAAATGCATCCTCCTTAGGCCACAAAACATCAAGATGAGTCCAATTATCAAGCTTAATCGTGTCACCTTTTGCACACAGTTGCACTTTTATTTTCTCCTTTTGTGCTATATCATATATTTTTTTCAATCCACTATCAAGAGGTATTTGTGGCATAATCAAATTACCTACCTTCATTTTTTTTAGAACTGGTATCAAGCCTTGTATGTGATCATCATGCCCATGAGTTGCAATAACTAAGTCTAGCCTGTCAATACCATAATCGAGCAAAAAGGGAATAACGATGTTTTC
>CAYXPB010000067.1:0-19496 GCA_964466645.1 uncultured Acetivibrio sp.
AATAATGTGAATCTCGAAGATTTGTTGCTTGACTTTGGACAGAGAAGTGGAATTAATGATATAGAGAGTTTTGGAAGCGTATTTGAGACTTGTTACCGTAAAGGTGGAAATATTAAAGACGTAATAAAAACGACTCATCAAATAATCAGTGACAAGATTGAAATTGAGATGGAAATAGAGACTATGGTTACATCCAATAAAACAGAGCAGTACATAATGATTGCGATGCCCATAGGTCTTATAGCTCTAATTAAGATGATGAGTCCTGAGTTTGCAGCGAATTTTGTCTCTGGCTCAGGTATAATAGCAACAACAATAGCTATAGTTATCTTTATTATTGCATATTTTGTAGGTCGAGAAGTATTATCAATTAAGAAAGTGTGAGGGGTTAGAATATGTTTATTCCAATACAATTACTGGTGTTACTTAGTATAGGTACATTACTTTCTTTTATTTGGTTGATATTGTTGCTGTCATCAAAGAAGTATGATGAATTGGTTATACCTTTAGACAAAAAAGAGTTTCCGCTTAAGGAAATATACCCTTTAGGATCTAAGGTATTAGATATAATAAAGTATGGATACAACACTAAATACGACAGAAAAATGAGACAGGCAGTTACAACTATTTATGGGGAAAAATATGCAGAGTACTTTTTGCGTGTAATAATGGCTCAAAGGATTTCACTAGCCTTTACCTTGTTGGTTATATCCTTTGCTATATATGGTTTGACTATGGAAATTGGTGCCTTTTTTATACTGCTTATGTTCTCAGGACTTGCCTATTACTATTATGGAGATAGAGTATACAAGAAGGTTACAAAGAGGGAAGAGGAAATGTTGTATGATTTCCCTGAGGTATTGTCAAAGCTTGCCCTGCTTACAAATGCAGGTATGGTAATAAGGGAAGCATGGCAAAAAGTTGCCGATTCGGGGAAGGGTATTTTATTTGAGGAAATGAGAAATGTTCGTAACGAAATGGACAATGGTGTTGCGGATGTAGATGCCTTCTTTGCCTTCGGTATGAGATGTTCCATACCTGAAATAAAAAAGTTTTCCTCAACATTAGTACAGGGAATAACAAAGGGAAACAATGAATTGGCATTATTACTCAAACAGCAAAGTAAAGAAGCGTGGGAGACTAAGAAGTTCCATGTAAGGGTAGAGGGAGAAAAAGCAGCAAGTAAATTGCTGATTCCTATAACAATGATGTTTATTGGAATTCTGATTATGGTTGTAGTTCCTATATTCACTAATTTAGGAGTTTAATAAAGCTATTTAAGTACCAACTTAAATATAGATTAAAAAAATGTCAAGAAAGAAAGGAAGTATGTATTATGCTAAATTTAATGCTAGCAACAAGCACTTATTTGAAAGCGAGATTTTCAAAATTTACCAATGATGAAAGAGGAGAAGTAAACGTAGTTGCTATAGTTGTACTCATCGGTGTAGCTGTGCTTTTAGCAATATTATTCAAAGAACAGGTATCAAAATTGATTACAGAATTGTTTAGTAAAATAAGCGGAACAGCTGGCGGAGCTGTTACTAAACCAGCAGAATAAGTTTATTATTAAGCTTTTGATAAGGCTTAATAATGGATAAGAGGAAAGATATGAACAGTTTGAGAAATTTCGTAAAGAAAGAAGATGCAGCTGTTTCTATAGTTGAAGGTGCAATTGTATTTCCTGTTGTATTTTTTACAATTGCCTTCCTCATCTTTTTAGGCAATGCGCTGCACGAAAGAGCAAAAATTGATTCGATTGTATTGATTGCAGCAACAAATGGTGCTCAATCAATTACAGATCCTTTTCATACCAGGCTTGTTAACGAGGGAGTAAATGCTGAATCGGGTGTTATACCTCCCGATTCAGGATATTTTAAAGATCCAATGCCTTATAGGTATTTCTTTGGAATAGATGGTGTTGAACAGGAGATTGAAGAATATGTTGTTGAGAAAATAACCGGAGACAATTCAAGGCTTTTTGCTGCCCAAATAAACGGTGAGCCGGAAGTAAAGGTAAATTACAATAACTATATCTTATCTTCTTCCTTTTCAGTGGAAGTAGATTATAGTTATGAATTGCCTTTTGAATGGGCTTTTATGGAACTGCCTCCGCTTATTGTTATTAATTCGAAGGCGGAAGTTCCGGTTAATGATTCATCGGAGTTTATACGCAATACAGATATGGTTATGGACTATTTTGTGCAGTCAGGACTTCAGAAAAAGATGAATGATATAATGAAAAAAGTTGGAGACTTTTTCAACATTTTCGGGAAGAAATCGTAATACGGAGGTTATTAGGGGGCTATGAATTTTTTTGCAAAAACAAAAGGTGCAGTTTCAATATTTTTGGTAATAATTCTTGTACCTATGCTTACTGTATCAAGCATCATGGTTGATTCAAGCAGAATTAAGTTAGGTAAGGCAATGGCAGAGTCAGCCGGTGATTTGACTTTAAACACGGCATTAACAAACTATGATTCCTTGCTTAAGGAAGTATATGGTCTTTTTGCCATGTCTCAGAATGAAGAAGATCTCACTGCAAATCTAGAGGCATATTTCAAAAAATCCATTATGGCAAGCAAATTGTCAGAGGGTGAAGCTGAGGGTTTTACAGATGAAATAATGGCATCTTTGAAGTCAAGATTCTTTGAGGATAAACCGGATGGCGATTTCAGTGATTTTATGAAAATAAATTTCTCCAATTTTCAAGCTGAGAAGATAGAAAACAGCCAACTTAGTAATCCCTCGGTTTTAAAAAGGGAAATAGTTGAATTTATGAAATACCGAGCACCCATAAGTATGGGCTTAGGTTTCATTCAATCTATCAAGTCTTTTAACAATATCGAAAAGAAGAACGATGTTGTTGATAAGAAGACAAAGTATTACGACAAACAGTCGGATGTAATGAAAAAGTGCAAGGATTTATATGACGATATCAAGAGCTTTTTAAAAACCAATTATGATGAAAGTGGAGTAGATGTTGGGATAAACAACAAGTTTATAGAAGATCTTCACGATAAACTCAATAATGCAAATGCAAAATATAAGGATTTTAATGAGACACTTGTTAAAGATGTGTATATTGATCCTCCGAGTTTGACAAAACCCAGGTATGAAATAACATACAGAGATGGTAATTACACCGTTAAGAAAGACGATAGAGAAACAGTTTACTCTGTTGGAACTTTTGAAAGCGTAGATAGTCTTGATGACACTTTTCAAAATTATGTTGATTACATTAATGATATGAGTCAATTTGTAAATCAAATGTATGCAACTGATCTTAGTAGGCTCTATACTGTTCAGTTTGTAAGACAATACAGTAAATACGGTGACTTGGTTTACAATATGGATTTGTATTTTTGGAAGCTTATGGTCAAAATGTCAAGAGAATCTGACGATGATGATTTTGATCCAAAGGAAACTTCCCAGTACAGGCAGTATGATAACATCATGAAAAAAGCTGTTGGTATAACCATTAATGTTAATAGAGCATATGATTCCTTTCGTGAGGATCTCGTTGGTAAGGCAAATACATTAAATAATAATTTAAACACTTTCGGCACAGATTTAGAAAATAGGTCTACTGCAATAGGTAGGGCTATAAGTGCACTTCAAGATGCAATGAGTGATGCAGACAGGCTTATTAATGAAATAAATGAGTTAGAGGCTAAAAGGGCAAACTGGGGAGATTCTCTTTCAAGGTGTCCTGCGGGTGATGAATTTACTACAAATACAAAGGCTGAATATGACAATGTATCAGAACTCTTTAATAAAGAAGAGATTACCGAATTAAAAAATAGACTGGAACAGATAAAAAATGTGTTGGAGGATGTGCATCCTCACATAGATGATTATAAATATGGAAGTAAACAACTTTATAATATAAAGAGCTTGAATAATATGAAGCAAGCAGTATCGGTAAAAACCTCCGATGCTTATCCTGAAAAGACGATAGGAGAACCGCCCATTGTCAAAACCGATTTGGATGGTTTTCAGGAAGATATATTTGAAGCAAATTATACTGCAGGAGCATTTAACGGTAGGGGCAGAGATAATATTAACTTTAGAGATGCACCACCAAAGTTCTTTGAATATTTAGATGCCAATTTTTCTAAAGCTGAAGAGGACGAAAGTAAAAAAGAGGACTTTAACGATGCAACAAATTCTGTAGCATCAAATGCCTCAGCGGATGTTCAAAATGCTGTAGAGGGTAACTCTTCTACGTCCTTTGAGTTTAAAAAAGAAGCTTTAAATCTTCCATCCGGTGATGCAGGTACTTTGAAGCCAGGTAACACAAACATAGGCCAGAATGATGACTCAGACAGTTTGAAAAATGACGGATCAAAAAAGGCATTAGAGGACAATGGCAGTTTTATTACAGAGATGTTCTCAGGTTTTAGTGATCTTATTAGAGATTTCGGTATTAATATGAGAGATAATTTGTATGTTACCGAGTACGGATTGAAAATGTTTTCCTATGATACCTTTGAAAATGAAATAAGGTATAATATGGCGAGTTTAGATGCTAAAGATAGCCTATCAAAGATGATGGGTTTAAATGCTAATCCGCTTACTGAAGAACAAAAGGCAAAAGCTACAACAATGACCACAGAACCTATAAATGCAGAAAAAAATGCAGCCTATGGTGCAGAGGTTGAATACATAATTTTTGGATTGGAAAATGCTAATGACAATGTTACTGCTGCCTATGCTTCTATATTTGGTATAAGATTTGTTCTAAACTCAATTTTTGCCTTTACTGATTCGGAGATACGTACTACTTCGTTATCTATTGCTACTCCTATTTCAGCAGCAACATTAGGTGTAATCCCTGTACCATTGATACAAGCTGTTATACAGATAGCTATAGCATTAGCTGAAACTGCTTATGATTTACTACGCTTACGTGAAGGAATGCCAATACCTAT
Organism: uncultured Acetivibrio sp.; assembly: GCA_964466645.1. Classification (GTDB taxonomy): domain Bacteria; phylum Bacillota; class Clostridia; order Acetivibrionales; family Acetivibrionaceae; genus Acetivibrio. The sequence continues at coordinate 4,935 of CAYXPB010000067.1, forward strand.
TTACAAAAACAAGGAATCATGGGTAATGAAGCCTTCAAGTATTGTAAATGAAATTGCTGATGCTGCAGTAAATGAAGCAGTTAATCTGGCTAAGAAAGCTACACATTCGGCAATCGATAGAACTGCAAATTATGTACAAGGTTTATTGGATAAAACCGATGAGGAATTGACAAATCTTGCTACAGATGAAATAAATAATCTAGGAGCAAGTTTAGAGAGTGCGTTTACAGCAATTTTGGATGATGCTATTGGAGGGGTAGTTATACAAGCATCAGAAGCCTGTCGACAAGCAGTGGAGATTGCAAATGCAGCAGGTGAAGATGCTATATCAAAAGTAGATGAGGTAAAAGCTAGACTTGAAGCAAGTTTAAATCAATATGTTGCAGCTGAAACTACTCCGGAATTAAAAGAAGCTAAACAAATTGCTAAGGATTACATTCTTAACGAAAGCAATTATGTCAATGATTTGATTAGAGAAATGCAAAATAAAGCTAATAATTCACTAGAGCAGGTTCAATTAAATTTAAAAACATTGACAACTGATATATCTGATAATATATCTTTCAAAATTACCTCTGATTTAGAAAATCTTTTTAATAAATATAAAACACAAGCAGTAGAAAGTGTAAAGGAATCGGTAACTAAGGGGCAAACAGCGTTAAAGGAAAGTATAGACAACGCTTTTGGAAAGTTCGGAAATTCAAGTAGTGGAGGTTTAGCAGGAATAGATGCCGGAAATCCAGCATCATCTATATTTAGTTTTAAATACAGCGATTACTTGAAATTGTTTTTGTTTATTGGTACTAATGTCAACAATGGTGATGGTGTAATAAGAAGGATGGCAGATGTAATACAAGTTAATACAGCACAAAAGTTAGGTCATCCAGTTGGAGAATCTTTTTTGATGTCCAAGGCCTACACCTATGCAAGAATTAGTGCAGAAATAGAGGTTAAACCGTTATTAATAACTATTCCATTAATTGCAGAAACAATAAAAAATGATCAAACGGATACTCGTTGGTATAAGTTTGAATATAGTGGAATTAGAGGTTATTGAGCTATATATTAAATAATAAAAGGGAGAGGATTTATTTGAAGAAAGGTATATGTATAGCAGTATTAGTAGGTATGATAATGTCAATGACTGCTTGTGGAGAAAAGAAAAATGAATCAGCAAATCCTGTACAAACATCACAGGCAGCAGTAAATAGTGGTAAAGATCAAGATGAAAGAGATAATAAAAGTGAAGCAAAAAAGGATTACGAGAACTTTGATTATTTGACAAATACTTATAGGGACCCAAGAAATTATGGGGCTATAGATGGACCAAATTTAATCAGTTTTAGAGAAGGTGGCATTGCTAATATATGGAATGCAGATAGTCAGTACTTTATAAGTGTTGTTTTTTATGCGGATTATATGAAAGATAGGGTAGATAGAGAAGCTATAAAAACGGTTGAAGATATAGTACCAAAGCTGAAAGATTTGATTCTTTTATCAAGTAGAAAAGCTTACGGAGAAATAAGGGATATAGTTATAACATCGGAGAAGAAAGTAACAATAAACGGTATGGAAACAAATAGATTTGAAGGACATTTTGATTCTGATTCAGCCGATGGTAGTGTTTCAGACAAATATATAGTAGGCTACTCCTTGTTTTTTAAAGATGAACCTATGTATCTAATGGGAGTAGTAAGTAGCAATGGACAGGAACAGAAATATATAGATACTGTAACAAAAACAGTAGATGATATGATAAAAACCTTAAGGGATGGAGCAATAGCAGAATAACTATTAATATAGTAAATTGCGTTTTTGTAATATGATATTGCCTTTTTCTAAAGTTTAATTGATACTACAAAGCAAGAGACTGAATGTGGAAGGTTATTAATAGATTTAAATATAATAGTTGTGTGAACAGATTGAACAATCAAAGCTTTTCTGACGAATCAAAGTTTGAAAAGCTTTGATAAGAGTCAGTAAAAATATTTAGTTGGGAGCTAAATATGAGCCAATGTATCTAATAGGAATAGTAAGCTTCAATGGACTGAAATACAAGAACACAGTTACAAAGACAGTAGATGACATGATAAAAACCTTAAGAGACGGTAAATAAGCGTGAAGGAAAAGAGGAAAGTAAGATGAGGTGGAAAAATCAAAGGGGATCAATAACGGTAGAGGCAACTATATCATTGACGGTATTTATGTTTTTTATAATAACAATACTCTCTCTGATCAATATTTGCCGTGTACAGGCAAAGGTGGCTGTCGCAATTAATTCGGCAGCAAAGGAAGTATCTCAGTATAGTTATTTTTATGGTTTGTCGGGACTACATGCGGCTCACGGGAATATGGTAAAGTTAGCCGATGGTACCGAGGAAAGCATAAATAATGTTGTTGCAAATACAAATGAGCTGTATAACTCTATTCAGACCATTGCAGAAACTGGTGCTAATACGAATATAGAAAATACTGGAGATGTTTTGTCGTCCTGGGATACAATAATGGCTGAAGTAAAAGCAGGAACAGCTAGTGTTGAAACCCTTGAGCAGCAAATTGGAGAAATATGCAGTGACCCGAAAAAGATGATACTGGGAATTGGATCGATTTTTTTATCGGAAGCAATTGATGAAACTGTTTCAAGGTTTCTTGCTCCACCTATTGCCAAAACACTTTGTAAAAAACACTTTACAGAGGATATTTATAATGATCCTGATGCTTATTTGGAATCTCTTGGCGTTGAGGGAGGGTTGGACGGTATTGATTTCTCAAACTCAAAATTATTTCCTGAAGGGGAAAATAAAATTGAATTTGTTGCTGTATATAAGGTGAAAGTAATTCAACTTTTTCCTATAGAAAATGAATTTGTTTTTTGCCAAACAGCATCAACAAAAGGTTGGCTTCTTGGAGAAAAAAGCGAAAAGTGATATTATATTAATAAGGAAATTTTGAGGAGAAAAAATTAATGTGGATATTAATTGCACTACCGTTGACTTTAATATTATTAGTGTTGGTGAACTGTTATTTACAAAGGGATTTAATTTTTAGTAAAGAAACATTTAAGGACAGGCTTACCGCATTTTTACCTTCACAGCCTATGTATATAATGTTTTTAGTTGTTGTATTTATTGCAGGTATTGTGTCCTTTGGTTCACAGTATCATTATTTTTCAGACTACGTCAAAGCGGCAAAGCTTACTACATTGGTATTATTACTTGCGCCGGTGGCGTATATTGATTTTAAAAGCAAAACAATTCCAAATAAACTCTTGTTAGCTGGTTTATTTGGGCGTATTATATTTTATATAGTTGAAATGTTTACAAAGAATAGAGAAATACTTGATATTTTCGTTTCAGACTTAAAAGGTGTTCTTTTAGGAGGCGGAGTTTTTTTATTAGGAGCCATAATTGCGAAGAATAGTATTGGCATGGGAGATGTCAAAATGTACGGTGTAATAGGCTTTTATTGCGGTTATACGGGAACATTGGCATCAATGTTTTTTAGTTTATTTATGTGTTTTATTGCGTCGATTGTTCTGTTGATTTTTAGAAAAAAAGGTAGGAAAGATACATTGCCATTGGCTCCGTTTGTGCTTGCCGGTACCTTTTTAGTTGTATTTCTAGGGAGTTATTAAAAAATATTTTTATTGAGGTGTTCAGATGAGCAACAAAGTATTAGCTGTAATTGTAGTAGTAGCTCTTTTTGCAGCTGCATGGTATATGGTTTTTCAAAAAGCTACCACTTTACCTGTTGAGTACAATAATAGTATTACCCTAGCTAGGGAAAATGCTGAAAAGGGTATTTACAAAAAAGCTTTAGCCAATTATAAAGCGGCAATGAAAATTAAGGATGATGATATTGATATTCATCTTGAAATTGCCGATATTTATCTTAAATCCGGTGATGAGAGAGCATTTGTTAATTATTGTGAGAATATAGCAAAGACTTTTCCTAAAGATCAAAAGTCATATGATGTGCTTATAGAGCACTATGTGAAAAAATCAGAGTATGTGAAGTGTTTCGATTTAATTAGAACAGCAAAAAGAAGAAAAGTTTCATCAGATGCTTTAAATAGAGTTGAGAAAGAGATAAAATATAAATATATAACAAAATCTAGTACTTATGGAGATGTAAAAGTTTTTAATGAGGGTTTATGTCCTGTTAAAATTAAAGATAAATGGGGTTATGTCAGCGATGATATAGCTACAATTAAATTTAGCGCAGTTTATGAGAATGCAGAAATATATACAGGTGGAACAGCGTTGGTAAAGACCGAAAAAGATTTGTTTTATATTGATGTAAATGGAGAAAAGGATTTAGTACCGGAAGAGGATTTTGATTATCTGGGTACATTTAGAACAATTGCAGCTGCTTCACAGAATGGTAAATACTTTTATGTAGACAAAAGTTTTAAAAAGAAGTTCGGTGATTATGATTTCGCTGCGAATTTCAGCAATAGTATTGCAGCAGTGAAAAAAGGTGATAAGTGGGCACTTGTTAATGATGCAGGTCAAGAGACAACAGGATTTGTTTATGAGGACATAAAATTAGACGAAAAGGGTAATTGTTATAGAAACGGTGTGGTTTTTGTGAAAGAAAACGGTAAGTACTATATGATTGACACAGCAGGAACAAAGATTTCCGATAAGGCGTTTGACGATGTAGTTACCTTTGCAGCTGTTGAACCCACAGCAGTTAAGATTGGCAATCTGTGGGGGTTCGTGGACAATACAGGCACAATGATTATTGAACCTAAATATGACGATGCTAAAGCTTTTTCTAACAGCTTGGCACCTGTAAAGATTGAGAATGTTTGGGGATATATAACTATAAATAACGAACTTGTAATACCTGCAAAATACGAAGATGCAATAAACTTTACAGATAAGGGCGCAGCATGTGTAAAAACAAATGAGAGATGGGTAGTTATAAAATTGTGTGAGTATGTGAATTGATATAGGAGGTCATTATGGCATTAGACAGTGGGTTTACCTATGAAAATCAGGGTACAATTAGTTTTTTGGTATACAATTTGAAGGATGAGGATGTTGTTGACACCATAACTTCCGGAATGCTTCTCAACAATAAGATTGATGGGTTGATTCCCTATGCTTATTCCCAAGTGGATACAAAAAGGTGCTTTAAATACAATATAACATCTAAGGTTACACTAAAGAATTATTTTTCCGGTAGTGTGACTAAAAAAAGGCTTGTAGGTGTGCTTCAAAGCATTGCAGGCGCAATTCTTGAATGTGAAGACTATCTCATTAATGTAGATAGATTTGTGTTTGACCCTGAATTGATATACGTGGATGTTTCGAATTATTCTGCTTTCATGGTATGCTTGCCAATATCCGATAGAAAATCGGATATTGTTTCAATGCGGGATTTTACCAAAAGCATAATGTATAGTGTGCAGTTTGACCAATCTGAGGACTGTGATTATGTGGCGCAGATAATAAATTTCCTGAACAATAGTGCTACCTTTTCAATAGCAGAATTTAAAAGATTATTAGAAGGAATAATGGTCTTTGATTCCGGAAATAAAAATAATATATCCAACACAATGAATGTAGTCAAACAAGAACCGATAGAAGCACCGATAGAAGTACCTGAGGTTTCCAGACCTCCAATGCCAGCAGAGATAAAGCAAAAGCCTGTTAGTCCTGTTTCTAGAGTTGAAGCTGCAGGAGGTCAGAATAAACCTCAAAAGCCTGTAGCAGATAAAAAGGAAAAACCTATGCCTAAGGCACCATCACCATCCTCAAATATGGGCTTTGAAATACCAGGTATGACGGCTCAGCCACTTAAAGAGAATACACAGGAAAAGCAGGATAATCAAAAGGCTAAAAAGGGAAACTTCTTATCTTCTATTTTCAGCAAGAAAGAAAAAAACAGTGAAGTTATAGAGAAGAAGCAGTCTAGCAATGAAAGTAAAAGTATCAATAAACCTATTGAAACCAATAATAAAGGAAGCAATAGACCTAATGAATTTGTAAGTAATCAAGTTAATATAAATCCTCTTCCTAAAAAGGAAGAAGTTTATCCTGATTTAATACCAATTGAAGAGAATATATTTGAAAAAACAACAATACTAAGTTCTCAGGCAACATCAAACGATCAAAGCAACAAAGTTCAAAACAATATATACACTTATCCATATTTGGTATTGAAGAAAACTCAAGAGAAAATAGAAATTAATAAGGAAATATTTAAGCTAGGGCAAGAACCTAAATATGTAGATTATTTGTGTACTAATCCTGCTGTAAGCAGGAGTCATGCGGATATTATTTCACGAAACAATGAGTATTTTATTCGTGATAACAATTCTACAAACGGTACGTTCGTAAATAAGACTAGAATAACAAGTAATCAGGAAATAAAGATAAAGCACGAAGACGAAATAGTGCTTGCAAATGAAGTTTTTGAGTTTCGAATTTATTAATTATGGTAGGTATGGCGGATGAATTTTTTATCAGTTTCTTTAACCGATATTGGAATATCAAGAAGTGTAAATCAAGATTCAATATGTACAAAAGTTATACTAGCGGAAAATAAAAAAGCTTCCTTTTCAATTGTATGTGATGGAATGGGTGGATTGTCAGAGGGAGAGGTGGCAAGTCTTTCTGTCTTAAATAACTTTTGCAGATGGGCTGATACTATACTTCCGGTACTTATAAAAAACGGAATTGATTTTAATGAGATCAAGGAGCAGTGGGCTAAAATCATTTTAAAGCAAAATCAATACTTGACAGAATACGGTGCTAAGAAAGGTATCATGCTTGGTACCACTTTGACGATTTTGCTTATTTATGACGGAAGCTACTACGGAGTTCATGTAGGTGACTCTAGAATTTATGAAATAAAGGATGGGATACATCAACTCACAAGTGATCATACTCTTGTTGAAAGGGATATCAGAGCCGGAAATATAACAAAGGAACAGGCAAAAAACGACCCTAGAAAAAACATTTTATTGCAGTGCGTAGGAGCATCCCCCTCTATTGAGCCAGAGTTTCTACATGGAAAAGCTGAAGAAAATACTGTTTATATGCTTTGTTCCGATGGTTTCAGGCATGTTATATCCGAAGAAGAGCTATTCGAGAATCTTAACAGTACAAACTTGATAGATGAAGATGTAATGAAAGATAAGGCAAAATATCTTATAGAACTAAACAAATCAAGAATGGAACAAGATAACATTTCAGTAGTCCTAGTAAAAACATTTTAGATAATTTCAAATTACGTTCAAATATTCTAATATCAGCAAAAAATATTCTATTTGGTCTCTCAAGATAATATATATATATACTGTAGGAAAATATATTATCCTAAGGAGACTTTCTATAAATGGATATGAAGTTTAATGCAAACCTTATATTAGGAGGCGGAGGAATTAAGGGAATAGCATATATAGGACTACTTGAAGAAGCTGAAAAAAGAGGTGTATTTTTTAGAAACATTTCCGGTGTGTCGGCAGGTGCTATAGCAGGTGCTTGCATTGCTGCAGGTTATCGTTCTGAGGAGCTGAAGAAGGAGTTTTATGAATTTGACTTTGGAAAATTTCATGTGGATAAGATAGTTGAAAAGGTTCCGGCGGTCGGACGTTATATGGAGTTTTGTACAAATACCAGGCTTCAAGATAAAAGTATATACAATTTTCTAAATTCGAAATATGCTGCAGATACGAGGGAAGATGAATGTTATGATTATGAAGATGATTATAATTTGTATAGGGGTAATTTGCTTAAAAACATAGTTAAGTACAGCAAACAAGGATGCTTGTTTGATGGAGACCTTTTAGAAGAGTGGATATATAAACTTCTTGCCAATAAAGGGATTAAAACCTTTGCCGATTTGAGAGGCGGTGTACCGGACTACGCCAATCCTATGGGCTATAAAGTCAGAATGACAGCAGTTGATGCCAAACGTGCTAAGGTTATTGTGTTGCCTGATGATATGGCATATTATGGCTTGAATCCTGATAACCTTGAAGTGGCTAAAGCTGTAAGAATGAGTTCAAGTGTTCCTTTTGCTTTTAAACCTGTAGAGTTTTATTCAAAAATAAATAATAAGACAAAAAAGCACTATATAATTGATGGGGGAGTCTTAGACAATTTACCTGTATGGACTATAAGTCCCTCCTTTAGAAGACCCATAATCGCATGCTGTCTAAACGGAGGAAATCAGAAAAAAGTGGTGTTTAAGCCTTTAAATATACTTAAAGGGTTTTTGACTGCAACCCATGATATTGGAGTACCGAAATACAATGTGAGAAATTGCTATTTTATTTCCATCAATACTTCTAAAGTCTTGTTTTTAGACTTTGACTTATGTGATGAGGATAAGGATTATTTGTTTAGTTCGGGAAAAAAATCTGCTGTTCCAATGTTAAACAAATTAATTCACATGAAGAATATGGAGAGACTTGGCCTATTTGGCAGAATAAGATATTTATTGACCACAAGAGGATTTTGAACGTTCAAAGTCTTTTGAAATTTAGCTTTATTTTTTATTTGTTTTAGTATATTATTAATTAAGAAAAGGTGTGTTTCTAAGATATAATTTTAAGTGTTAACTTTAAGTATTTGGATATAGTTTTTTAAACGTATCTTCAAGTAAAATTTAAGAGACAAAAGCATAGAGACTCTATGATTTCTAAGCTTTTATTTTTACTGAATTGGGAGGAAGTAAAATGCAATATGAGAGTACTCGTGGGGGATTAAAATCTATAAAATCTGCCGAAGCAATAAAAAGAGGTTTGGCACCTGATGGTGGACTGTTTGTTCCTGAAGATCGTATTGAAATGACTTTAGATGATATAAATGAAATGATTAATATGAGCTATCAGGATAGAGCAGTATGTATTCTGAGGAAGTATTTGACGGATTATTCAGATCAGGAAATAGCTGATTGTGTTTATAGCGCATATACCACTCAAAAGTTTGGAGACAGTAGCATAGCTCCTGTTTACAGGCTGAATGAAAATGTGCACATTCTTGAATTATGGCATGGTCCTACTTGCGCCTTCAAGGATATGGCGTTGCAAATATTGCCTCATTTTCTGGTAAAGGCAGTCAAAAAGACAGGGGAAACAAATGAAATCGTTATACTTGTTGCTACTTCCGGAGATACTGGGAAAGCAGCATTGGAAGGTTTTAAAGATGTTGATGGCACAAGGATAATTGTTTTCTTTCCTAATAAAGGTGTCAGTGAAATTCAAAAGTACCAAATGATTACTCAAGAGGGTAAGAATGTTTACTCGATAGCTGTAGAAGGTAATTTTGACGATGCCCAGAATGGCGTCAAGGCTATATTTACTGATAATAGTTTGGCTCAGCAGCTTGAAAAAAATAATTATAAGTTTTCTTCGGCTAATTCAATTAACTGGGGAAGGCTTGTTCCTCAGATAGTTTATTATTTTTCCGCTTATGCAGACATGGTGAAAAAGGAAGAAATAAAGTCCGGAGAAAAGATTAATTTTGTTGTTCCTACAGGTAATTTCGGTAATATCCTAGCTGCATACTATGCTAAGGAAATGGGACTTCCTATAAACAAGCTTATATGTGCTTCAAATGATAATAATATTTTGACTGACTTTATAAATACTGGAGTTTATGATAGGAATAGAGATTTCAAGAAGACAATTTCTCCATCTATGGATATTCTTATATCGAGTAATTTAGAAAGACTTCTTTATGAGATTACCGAACATGATGCATCAATGATTAATGAATGGATGGAAAGACTTAAAGTTGAAGGGAAATACTCTATAGATCCCGTTACTAGAAAGAAAGTTTCTACTGATTTTTGGGCGGGCTACTCTACCGAAAGTGAGACAATGAAAACTATTGAGGCGATTTTCAAAGAATATAAATACGTTGTTGACACTCATACTGCTGTAGCAGTTGATGTTTATGATAAGTATGTCATTTCTACCGGAGATATTACAAAGACAGTTATTGTTTCCACAGCTAGTCCATTCAAGTTTAATGAGAGTGTAGCAAAATCTATTTTCGGAAAAGATGTGATAGAGGGTAAAAGTGAATTCCAACTGCTTGATGTTTTAGCTGATAGGTGTGAAATAAATATACCTGAAGGTTTAAAGGCTCTTGATAAAAAGCCTGTAAAGCATAATACATTGTGTGATAAGTCCGATATGAAAAATATCGTAAAAGAAATCCTAAAGGTTTAATTTTATATATTAGTAAACTGTTGGAGTTGCTTAACCAAAAGTTTTCGAGTTGTTTTTTCCAGCGCGAATGTTAAAAACTCTAGATATACATAATCATAAGAAATAAATGTTAATGTATAGAAAGAAGAGGTGTGAGGGATGAAGGATGCTAAGATTTTAGTAGTTGATGATGCACTTTTTATGAGAAAACTTCTTGGAAGTACTTTAAAGGAAATAGGGTTCAGTAATATTGAATTTGCTGAGGATGGACTTGAGGCTGTAAAAAAAGCAGAGAAAATTCAACCTCAAATTGTAACACTTGATGTATCAATGCCCGGAATGGATGGAATTGAAGCCATTGGAAAGATATTAGAAGTGAGTTCTAAGAGTAAAATAGTAATGGTTTCTGCAGTTAAATCCCAACAAGTTATCGAAAATGCAATAAATAAAGGTGCTGTAGACTACATCCCAAAGCCTTTTAACAGGCGTGAAGTGGAAAGCAGCATGAAAAGACTTGTATAGAAAAAGTGAAACAAAAGGGCAAAAAATCTTCGGGATTTTAGGTTCCGAAGATTTTATTATGCCCCCTAGAATGAAAGAGGTATAATCGAAGGGATTCAAGATCCCGAAGGTTTTATTGAAAATACATTGTACGTTGATTTTCAAATTCATTCGAGGGCATTTCGATTGCCGGAGGTGGAACATCTACATAGGATATCTCCCTTTTTGAAATTGATTCTAGAATGTCAAATACCATTTTGACATCCCCAAATTCAATATCAGGTGTAACAGATATTTGTTCGGTTCCGTTCATAGCATTGTAGAAATTTAAAAGTTCATTGTAATAGCCTCGTTCCGGTGTGTATCCTATATGTTCCGATTTACCGTCATGGTATGAAACGTTTATAATACCGCAAGTCTTGTCCTCAAGGAATATTTCACCTTTAGTACCGAATATTCTGAGACCTACTGGAGGTTTTTGAGTTTCAATTCCCGATGGATAATATGTGTATTGACCGATTACACCGTTTTTAAATAGAATATTGCTATTTACTGATACATAAGGATTAAAGTCTTCCTTTTGTGGTTTGCCAAAAGCCTGTACGCATTCAACGGCACCGAATATATGTCTTAAGCCTGCAAAATCATGAAGCGCTGAGTCTAGGAATGCTCCTCCGAAATATTTAGGATGTTGCCGCCATTCTGTTGCAGCATAGGTATCTTTAAGCATTTCACAAGGGAAACATGCAATGTTGTTTCTCAAAAAATATACAGGTTCGCCGATTTTTCCGATGTTTATGATATCACGGATTTTGTTGTTTTCCTCATTATACCTGTAGTTTTCTGCAATCATTATCTTAACATTGTATTTTTTCGACAGTTCAAGATACTTCTTTGCATCTACCATGTTTGAAGCCATTGGTTTTTCACATATAAAATCAATTCCTGCTTTTGCCACAGCTTCCGAGACGGTATAGTTTAATTCTATAGGTACTAGAATATCTGCAGCATCAAGATCATCTCTTAATAGCATTTTATTATAATCATCGTATACATTGCTAAGGTTAAGGTTTATCTTTGTTGCAAAGTCCTCTGCATCCTTAAGTGTTCTATTGCATAGCGCAACAATTTGATATTTATCACTAAGTTCCTGTAGGGCTGGATAGTGAAGACGTTCTAGTGCCATACCTGTTCCGATTATACCTAAACGAATTTTATTCATGTTTATCCTCTTTTACTGTATTTACTTTCATGATATTTTCCTCCTAAGTTTTTATTTTCTTAGTATATCTCATTAAAGTATTATTATTACAAAATAACTATTCAAATTGCGCTTTAAAGTATGTTATATAATAAAATATTTATTACATAATCTATAACATTTGCCGATATATACACAGATGGTATGTTTGTGTTTTGCGAGTAATGTTAGAAATTGCAAGGGAGGCCGTAGTGTGAGAAAAAAGAATATCAAGCAACAATCCGAATATAGAGTAATGGTAGTTGATGATGATAATGGTATCATAGATTCGCTATCGGTGATTGTTAGACGATTAGGATACCATTTTGGGGGGATAAATAACCCTTTAGAAGCGATAGAAAAGATTAAGCAAGAAAACTATGACCTCCTTATTTTGGACTTTTTAATGGACCCTATACAAGGCGATGAGGTTGTAAGAAGAATAAGGAAATTTGATGCGGACCTTTATATTTTGCTTTTAACAGGTTATAAAGACGCTGCGCCGCCTTTAGAAACCATCAAAGCCTTAGATATTCAAGCTTACTGTGAAAAGAGCGATGATTTCGATCAACTGGTATTACTTATTGAGTCAGCTATAAAATCAGTTTCACAAAAAAGGACAATTAAGACCTTTAGAGATGGGTTAAAAGGAATACTTGATTCTGTACCAAAAATATATCAATTGAAATCAATAGGGAAAATAATTGAAGAAATTTTGATGGAAATTTTGGACTTTGCACATAGTAAGAATGCGTTTATACTTATAGATGATTTTATTGGCTTATTGGATAATGGGAAAAGCTTTTTTAAAGGCGTGGGAAAATACGATGAAAGCATTGAAAGGATTATGGAAATGCTTGATTATCAGGCTATGGAAGCAATTGGGGATGCAAAAAATAAGGGACAGCCGGTAAGAATGAAGCAAGGTATTATTTTGCCACTAAACAATAAAAGTGAACTAGTTAAAACAGAAGGGGTAATTTATCTCGAATCGGATCAGTATGAAGAAGGAATTGAGTTTCTTGAAATTTATTCTACTCAGGCTGCTACTGCGATTAGCAATGTGTTTCTTCATTCTATGGTAAAAGCTAAGAGTAACGAATTGGATAGAACATATAACGAATTGAAACAAAGATATATGGATGCAGTACAAGCATTACGTTTAGCTGTTGATGCTAAGGATGTATATACAAGAGGCCATTCCGATAGGGTGGCCACTTATGCCACAAAAATCGGACAAGCTTTCAACTTACCTACAGAAGAAATAGAAAAGCTAAAAGCTGGTGGGATATTCCACGACATTGGCAAAATCGGCACTGCCGATGATATTTTATTAAAGACCGATAAGCTAGATGATAATGAATATAAGGAGATAAAGAAACACCCTATAAAGGGTGCAAATATACTATCTGCTGTATCAATGTTTAAAGAAATAGTGCCTTTGGTGTTATATCATCATGAAAGAATAGACGGAAGGGGTTATCCCCATGGAATTAAAGGTAAGGAGATCCCGTTTTTGGCAAAAATTATTTCGGTAGCTGATGCCTTTGATGCCATGACTTCCGATAGAAAGTACAGATCTAAGCTTCCTTTAGAAGAAGCTAAAAAGCAGCTTGTATCAAATTCGGGTACACAATTTGACCCACAAGTGGTTGAGAAGTTTTTGATTATTTTGGAGGATTTTGATTTATTACATAACGAAATTGATTCATTATAAAAAAACCCTTAAAAATTCTCCTATATGGTGATAAAAAACCATGCAATTGCAATTTTAGACCTTTTTTTAATGAAAAGAAAAAATAAAGCTTAGGGACAAGTAAAGTCTCTAAGCTTTTACTTTTATGCATATTAAAAAACTACCATGAAGGCTATTTCAGAAAATCACCTAAATCAAAATTTTTGAAACACCTTGTATGAAAAAAATCGCGAAAAGTATTGAATATATATTTGACATATGTTAATATTACACCATGGAAACACATATGTGCATGGGAGAAAGACATGGAGGGGAATATGAAAAACACCTCAAAATATTACTTGGTTGATACCTCAGTACTTCCGGAAGTTTTTGTTAAAGTTGTTGAAGTGAAAAAAATACTTTCTTGTGGCACAATAAAGAATATTAATGATGCCGTGAAGGAAGTAGGTATCAGTCGAAGTGCATTTTACAAATATAGGGATTATGTGTTCCCATTTTATGAAACATCTAGAGGAAGAGTTATGACACTATTTTTTGTAGTGGAAGACTATTCCGGTATATTGTCTAGTATCATAAACCAAATTTCCGCTGCAAAAGCTAATATTCTGACTATTAACCAGAATATTCCTATAAACGGTTTAGCGGATGTCACAATTTCGATAGAGACTAACAGTATGGCAAGTGATATAAATGAGTTGATGGATGAAATTGGCAAGATTCAAGGTGTCAGGAGACAAGAAATTCTTGCAAGAGAATAGAGGAGGCTTTCTTTATGATTAATGTAGCAGTTATTGGATATGGAGTTGTAGGTTCTGGTGTAGTTGAGATTATCAAGAAAAACTGTGCTAGTATTTCACAAAAGGCCGGTAAGGAAATTAAAGTTAAGAAGGTATTGGATATTAGAGATTTTGATGATACTTGTCCCGATAAAGAACTTCTTACAAAAAA
>CAYXPB010000068.1:0-19433 GCA_964466645.1 uncultured Acetivibrio sp.
ACTAAAACAAAACTTACATTCCTTAGTTTTCTTAGGTGCTGGTACTTCCTTCTTTTTAGTTAGCTTAGTTATTTGTCTTACTACAATAAATATTGAGAAGGCAATTATCAGGAAGTCAATAATATTGCTGATGAAAACACCGTAATTTAAAGTTGCAGCACCTGCTTCCTTAGCAGCTGCTAAAGTAGCATAGTTACTACCATCAAGGCTAAGAAACAGATTTTCAAAATCAAGTCCTTTAGTAAAAATACTAATTACAGGCATTATAATATCACTAACTAGGGATGTAACAATTTTGCCAAAGGCAGCTCCTATTACAACACCAACTGCCAAATCCAAAACGTTACCCTTCATCGCGAATTCTTTAAATTCTTTTAACATTTCAAAATCTCCTCTTATCCTAATATGGTTCTGCATTCAACTCAAAATATGATTGAGGGTGTACACATGCAGGACATTTGTCTGGAGCTTCAGCCCCTTCATGAATATATCCGCAGTTTGAACATTTCCAAACAACTTTTTCACTCTTCTTAAATACTACACCATTTGCTACATTCTCAGCGAGTTTTCTATATCTTTCTTCATGGTGCTTTTCAACCTTAGCAATCATTCTAAATGCTGTTGCTATTTCTGAAAATCCTTCCTCCTCAGCAACTTTCGCAAACTCAGGATAAAGGTCAGACCACTCTTCGTTTTCTCCGTCAGCTGCTGCCTTTAGATTGTCAAGTGTTGTTCCTAATGCAACAGGAAAACCTGCTGTTATTTCTATTGCTGCCGGCAGCTCTCCTTCTAAACCTGCTACAAGGAATTTGTAGAATCTCTTTGCATGTTCCTTTTCATTATCTGCAGTTTCGATAAAAAGGTTCTTTATTTGCTTATATCCTTCCTTATCTGCAACAGAAGCATAAAATGTATAACGATTACGCGCTTGGGATTCTCCTGCAAATGCCTTTAATAAACTTTCCGCTGTTTTTGTTCCTTTTAAGCTTTTCATTGGTTACCTCCTATAATTTTTCTTTTCATTAATAAATCAGGCCATTTCAAAAAACAATCTTCTCTGTTTATCCACAATTCTAATCATTGACGCTCATGCTGTTCCATATATAGTTATTTCGTTTTGTAAAACAGATAATTTAAACATTTTTTGAATTAGCTAAAAGTATTATATCATTGATAAGTTATTTTAAAACACTTATCATCATAAGATATTTATTACCACAAAGAATTTAAAATAAACAAGTAATTTTTTTAAGACCACAAGCTATCAAATTAAACTAAACCCTATGTATTTTAACTCTTTTGCCTAGCACAAAAAGACACCAGCCCAATAGCTAATGTCCTTTTTTGTTTTAGAATTTGCAAACAAATTCTAAATAAATTGGTGCTAAACGTACCCAAATTTTTGGGTTTAGCAAGGAATTACGTTCTTTGCTTGAAGGCCACGTTGACCATCTTCAACCTCAAACTGAACTTTTTGTCCTTCATTGAGAGATTTATAACCATCAACATTTATTGCTGAAAAGTGAACAAATACATCTTCACCATCTTCTCTTTCAATAAATCCAAAACCTTTACCAGCATTGAACCATTTCACTGTACCATTTAACATTTATCCGCACCTCCTTCAGGGTGTATATATTCGCCCATTCAGAGCATTTGACACATTCCAATTAAACCATATTTTCGTGTTCATGTCAAGAATAAAATAGCCTAAATTTTATAAATTTATTTAGTTTAGTTTCTCATTTAATTCATTAATCTTAATTATGCTATACAGATTGTGAATTATTGTGAAGCGGTCTGTCTTCCTTGTCATGTAGAACAGCCTCTGCAATGTTGTTACAGTGGTCCCCAATTCTTTCAAGATTGTGTATAAGTTCAATAAATATTACTGTAGACTTTGGATTACACAAACCTGAATTAAGCCTTTCTAAGTGTCTAACACGAAGTTTGCTCTCAAGATTGTCAACTTCATTTTCCTCATAAAGAACCTTTTTAGCTAGTTCAGTGTTCTCATCTCTAAGAGAGTGAATAGCATCATCTACCATTTGACTTAGTACTCTAAATGTCTCACTAACATCCGTTATAGCATCTTTAGAAAAAGGAATTCTTTCATTCTCCTTTTGCATTGCAAATTCAACTACATTCTTACAATGGTCACCCATTCTTTCGATATCGTTAGCTACATGCATAAGTCCTGACAATCTTATTGACTGACGCTCTGTAAGTGTACCTTCGGATAGCATTGTAGATAAGTATTTTATAATTTCTCCCTGGAGTATATCAACAAACTCCTCTATTTCAATCACCTTTTTTCCCTTATCCATATCTGCTTCCGTAAAAGATTTTTTTGAATCGGCCATCATTTGCTGTACAAGCGTAGCCATTCTTGTTAATTCTTTTGTCGCAAGATCCATGGCAATAGCAGGGTTATGTAAAACTTTATAATCAAGGTACAAAACTCTTTTTTCAATTTCTTCTTCATTTCCTCTAACTAAGAAGGTGACAATTTTCGCCAAAAGCCATATAAAAGGCAGCCACAATAATGTGTTTATCAAATTGAATGAAGTATGAGCATTTGCAATCTGCCTAGCAATTGTTCCTGCTTCAGTACCCCCTGGAGAGATTTTTTGGACAAACCATGCGAATGCCGGAATAAAAAACATAAATATTACAGACCCCGCAATGTTAAATACTGAATGAGCTATCGCTGCTCTCTTTGCACTTATCCTAGCTCCGATAGAAGCAAGTAGTGCGGTTATAGTAGTACCAATATTAGTACCATATAGTATTGGTAACGCTGTAGTCAAATTTATCAAAGCCTTTCCGTCACTTCCCGATTGTTGGGCAAGATTTTGAAGCACTGCTATAGACGCACTACTGCTTTGAACTAGAAGTGTAAATAAAGTACCTATAATAAGAGCTAGTATTGGATAGTCGCTCAATCTTGCCATCATAAGTGCAAAAGACCGACTTTCAGCAAGAGGAGCCATAGCATCACCCATAATATTTAGTCCCATAAATAGAAGTCCGAAAGCAAAGATTGTTTGCCCGATATACTTTACGATGTTTCTCTTGAAGAAAAAGAAAAGAACAAACCCTAATGCTGCTATAGGATAAGCATAATGACCGACATTAAAAGCCACGAGCTGGGCCGTTATTGTTGTACCTATATTAGCCCCAAGTATTACACCTATAGCCTGATTTAAAGTCATCAATCTTGCACTAGCAAAACCTATTACCATAACCGTTGTGGCACTGCTGCTTTGAAGGAGTGTCGTAACCAAAGCACCTACCAATACTGCTACAATCGGGTTACTGGTAAGTACTTCCAGTATCCTTCTCATACGTTCACCAGCAGCCTTTTGGAGTCCATCAGACATAAGATTCATGCCATAAATAAATACAGCAAGTCCACCAAGAAGACCAAAAATCATACTAACCAATCCTGAAGACAATCATAACCCCTCCTAAAAAAAATATATATCTAAATATTAATTAACTTGAATATTAGTAAGGCCATTTCAAAAAATAACCTATACAATAATTAAGTCACAAAGCCCATCAAATCATATTTTTTGAAATTGCGATGGACTAGTTGTTTTTTTGGAATCACCAAAACTGTTTTGGACCAAAAATCAAAATAAAGCTATAATACATATACCATCATTATATAAATACTGTTATTAATTCAAATTATATGTATTTACATCTTATATTCACTCGTTTATAATACCAAATCGCCTCCTTAATTTCAACCTTGCAAACCTTTAAGCACATTGTTTTACTGCTATTTAACATTTACTTAACAAACTTTTAACATTTCAACCTATACTAGCATTATTATATCTCATACTGCTTAAAATAGTCTTAAATCTTACTTCAGATTAACTTAAGCTTTATAAGCTATAATTTCTAATATACAGTAAATAGGTACGGCGAAACCAACCAATGTTGTTTATAGAGTGGTATTAAGCTGACGATTATATTTTAGGAACAGAAGATAAAAATAGAAATGTCTGAAGGAACTTATATATCAGTGCACCAATGCTGATAAGCCAATGGGCAAAATCAAGCTCAAAAAAGAAGGAACAGTATTTACCTTCCTTCTTCAATAATTTATTCTATCTGAATAATGCAAAGTAAACAACTAAAAGCATACCAAGTGCTATCCTATAATAACCAAAAGCCTTGAAGTCGTTTCTTTTAATGTACCCTACAAGGAACTTTATTGCCAAAATTGATACCATAAAGGCTACAAACATACCTGTAATTAGGATAATCAATTGTTGACTTGAAAAAATCAATCCAAACTTCATAATTTTAATAAGACTTGCTCCAAACATAACCGGTATAGCCAAAAAGAACGAAAACTCCGCAGCTATTTCTCTCGAACA
This sequence comes from uncultured Acetivibrio sp., assembly GCA_964466645.1. Classification (GTDB taxonomy): domain Bacteria; phylum Bacillota; class Clostridia; order Acetivibrionales; family Acetivibrionaceae; genus Acetivibrio. The sequence continues at coordinate 4,398 of CAYXPB010000068.1, forward strand.
TCCAATCAGAATTGCTCCTAAAATAGTAGATCCAGAGCGTGAAGTGCCAGGAATCAAGGACAGTACCTGAAAAACGCCTATTATTAATGCTGTCTTGTAAGTAAGCTGCTCGAAACTCTTTACCAAAGACTTCTTTTTCTTATTTCGGTTTTCCAAAAGTATAAACAAAACACCATAAATAATTAGTGTAGCCGTAACTACTTTATAATCATAAAATATATCATCTATTTTATCTTCAAAAGGTATTCCAATTATTGCTGCGGGTATAATTGCAACCAATACCTTTATCCATAAAGAAATTGTATCCTTTTTCAACTTAAACCTTTTCCAAAAAGGAACAATATTCTTTCCTGCTCCAAGCTTTTTGTCGATGGCTACAGGAAACAACTTGCTCCAATACAGCAAAATCACTGCTAAAATAGCACCGAGCTGAATTACAACAAAAAACATTTCCTTAAATTCATCAGACATATTAAGATTTATAAATTCATCTACTAAAATCATATGCCCAGTGCTGCTAATTGGCAGCCATTCAGTAATGCCTTCTATTATACCAAGAATTATTGCCTTAATTATTTCCATAAAGTCTCTCCCCATCACTAATACTATCCTCTGACTACACCCAAACTTACATTTAGTTCTACAGAATTATATGTCGGCAGGACTATAATATTACTGTTTCTTTCAAATGCACGGCAAAAACTAAACCCTCAAAAAAATTCGCTTCGCTCATAACTTTTCTTGTTCGCTAGGGAAAGGGAACCCAAAATACGTATTTTTTTGATAACATATTTTATGAAAACAGTACTTAACTATGAATTCTTCATTATCACACCTTCAATCGCATTTGAAACATCTTCACAAGCGTCACAACACTTCTCCAAAAAATGGAATGTAGATTCCCATGCTGATACCTCTTTAAAATCATTACAATTCACATATAAATCTCTCATAGCCTCAGCGTATAGCTTGTCTCCATCTTCCTCAAGCTTATTTACATCAATAATTAATTCATGCAAAGTTTTAGATTTTCTGAAATTATGAAACTCGGTCATTGCTACCTTTAAAGAATTACAGCATTTTACTATAATAGAAGTCATCTTTAAGGCATAGGGACGTATGCTTGTAATATTATACATATACATGCGTAGCACAACGTCTTCAATTGCATCGGTAAGATTATCTATAGAATTTGCTAATCCCATGATATCTTCTCTATCAATAGGCGTAATAAACTCTTTCAACAGCTTCTTTGTCATTACATGCCTTGCTTCGTCAGCAGCATGTTCAATATCATGCATCTCTTTTACTTTGTTCAAAAGCTGTCCTGCATTGAAATTATTCATAATATTATTTAATAAATCTGCTGCTTTGCAAGAATATTCAACTAACTCCACAAAGGTGTCATAATAGTATTCGTCTTTTTTTCTAGCCATATTACCAATCCTCTTTCGTTAAAATTATATTGTTCCAAGAAAATCCTATACTCTAAAAAATATTCATAAACAATAGCGCCATCAAAAAACCTATAAGACCGCATCCGGGAAAGGTCAAAATCCAAGCCATTACCATTTCTTTAACAATCCCCCAGTTTACAGACGATACGCGTTTTGCCGCTCCAACTCCCATAACAGCTGTAGTTTTTGTATGTGTTGTACTTACCGGCAATCCTGAAGTAGATGCAATGAACAAGCAAATAACTCCTGCAAGGTCTGCTGAAAACCCTTGATATTTTTCAAGTTTCACCATATCCATCCCTACAGCCTTTATTATACGATACCCTCCTATAGATGTACCAAATGCCATTACAGCCGAACAAAGAACAATAAGCCAGAGTGGTATCTGAAATGAAGTTACACCACTTTGTCCCTTTGCAAGAAACATCCCCAGCATAAACACTCCCATAAATTTCTGACCGTCCTGTGCACCATGCATAAACGCCATTCCAGCACTGCCTAGTATCTGAGCATCCTTAAAAAAGGCATAGGTTTTAGTCCTGTTGACTCCTCCAAACAAACTTTCAACAATCTTTACAATCAACCAGCCCATCACAAAACCCAAGCCAATAGATAGCAACAAACCATAAAGGACCTTAACCCATTCATTAAAATTAATCCCTTTTATGCCTCTCTGCAATGCAATAGCAGCACCACTTATTCCTGCAATCAAAGCGTGACTTTCACTTGTAGGGATTCCAAACCACCAAGCTACCGTTGCCCATAGAACAATAGCAAAAAGAGCTGCGCATAGTGCTACAAGAGCCAAATGTGAATCTCCTCCAAAGTCAACCATATTAAATATCGTCTGTGCCACACTAGAATTCACCATAGTCATAACTAAAACGCCAAGAAAGTTAAAAATAGCTGCTACAACAATAGCAGTTTTAGGTCTCAACGATCTTGTGGATACAGCAGTTGCAATTGCATTAGGAGCATCAGTCCAACCATTGACCATTATAACCGCCAATGTTAGTATTGTAGTTATAACTAAAGCAGGATTTCGAACTAGATCATTTAAAAAAGAACTTAACGTCACTGTCATTTGTCATCATTTTCCTTCTGTCTAATAAATTTTATTGAAACACCTTATTTCAATTTTTGCCACTTATAGATTATCACAATATTTTAATTTAGACAATACCGATAAAAAACTCCAACACTACCTTACTAAATGTTTAGTGTTACCATTATATATATGTGTTATTATTTTGATTTAGGTTATTCCAATAAAAAACAACTTTTCAATTGATATTTCCACAGGCTAACAGGGTATTTATTCTTTCCTTTGATGAAAAAGGAAACAGCAATAGAACCATAAGGGTAACTATTGCTGTTTTTTATTGTTTAGTGGTTCGAATTCTATTATCCACTTAAAGTATATGTTCTTGATAAAAACCGCTTCGTAATTTGTATTGTCAGTGTTTGGCTCAATACTAACTCTTACATAGAAAAATCCTCTATTTTTAACATTGCAAGTTGAGAGTTATCTGGCTCCTCCATCCTTACAATTCTACCAGCCTGTTTAGAAACTGCCTGTTCAAAAAGATTTCTTACGCCTCTTCCGTTTCCAAAACCGATAGCATCTACACTTTGCTTTTTATAGAAATAATCTATCACATACTCTTCTGCTTTCTCACTTATTTCATACCCCGAAGTAGTGCACAGGTTTTTTAATATATTCAGCATTTGTTCCGAAGTATAATCCTCAAAATGAATATACTTGCTAAACCTTGATTTCAATCCGGGATTTGAATCAATAAAACGATTCATTTCATTTTCATAACCTGCTACTATCACTATCAGGTTCTCCCTGTTGTCTTCCATGCCTTTTAAGAGGGTACTAACAGCCTCAAACCCAAAATCATTTTCACCACTTTCACTTATTAGTGAATACGCCTCATCAATAAAAAGCACACCACCTAAAGCTTTATTTATTACCTCCTGTACCTTAGCTGCTGTCTGTCCTACGTATCCTGCAATCAACCCTGATCTATCCACTTCAACCACACTATCGGTAGGTAATAAGCCTAGTTGATTATAAAGCTTAGAAATCAACCTTGCTACTGTTGTTTTACCTGTACCAGGATTCCCTGTAAAAACCAAATGAAAACTCATAGGTACTATAGGAAGCCCTCTTTTAGATCTTATCTTTCTTACCTTTATCAAGTCCACCAAAGCTTTTACTTCACTTTTTACTTTCTCAAGCCCAGTCATATTATCAAGTTCTCTGAGAATATTCAAAATTACATTATCTATCTCTTTGCTATCAGTATAATTTGTACTGCATACCATATCCCTCACAGGTTCTTTTTTTCCAGCATTATCAATCCGATTACCATTATTCGCCTTATTTATTCCAAACCTGTCAACCAACTCAGTTATACATGAAACATAAGCATTTATAAATTCACATTCTTTTTCTGAAAAATCATGGTCTGATATCATCAATGCCATGCCTAGATTTTTGATACAATCTATTAGTTCATAGGAATACGACGTTTGATCAAACAGATCCATTTTTATACATGAAGTCAAGTAAACAGGTACTTGTATAAGCGGTCTGCCCTTTAATCTTGCATGTTCACAAGCAAGTTTTCCTTTTGAATAATTCTTTTTTAGAATAGTATTTATAAAGTATAATTCTTCATTGTCAATACCGACCTCTTTTCCGAGTATTTCGAGAAAAAGTGATTGTATATGCTGTTCAATGTTTTCATTTATTGATTGTATTTGATCCCAATAGCCTCTTAGCTTTATTCTTTCACAAATATGTAATAACTTCTCATAATGCTTTTTTGCATCTTCTATCAACTTCTCATCAATATCCATTACTTACCCCAAATCTTTTTATATTCTATATTAAACAATAGTACTAAAATAATCAACATTTTAATTGTACGAACTATTTCCTATTTTTATGCTTCACCTAGAATTACGCTGAAATAATCAATTCATCCTTTTGAGCTTCAATGTCTAGAACTTTTTGAGACAATTCTACTTTGCTTTTTTCAAGAGACATAATAATCTTATCAATTTTGTCTCTAAGATTCCTCATGCTTTTGTTGTCATCACGAATTCTATCCCTTACAGCCATATCGGTAAATATATTGTCAAACCAAAAATCTATTGTCCTTGTTGTAGAATCCACACCACCAAAAGATACATCCTCAATATTATCTAGATCTTTAAGCTCTTTTTGTAAATCCTTTATCTGTGACTGTAATCGGTTTGCATTTTCCTGAGCTTCATCAATATGGTCATATTTTGACAAATAGCTAAACATTCCGCCCTTTGTCCAAGCATCATAGGTTGCCCATTCCTCAGCACTGTCAAGATTTTTAATTGTACAATCTGCTGTATCAATCGCCTTTTTTGCTGCTTTTATTGCTTCATCTATTTCAATAATTTGTCTTGCCAATAAATTTTGTTCCGCTTCAAGCTCTGTATATTTTTCTGAAACTTTATCAGCTGAATTACTCTTTACTATTTCTTCACGTCTTTTTAACTCTTGTTCGAACAACTCTCTTTCTTTACTCATTTTAGCTATTCTGTTTGTAAGTCTATCCTTCTCATTATTTAGTTCATTAACTCTTCCAATTGCCTTATCATATCCCAATTTTGCCGTAAGCATTTCTTCTGTTTCTTTTGTAACCTTGCCTTCATACTTTCCAACGAGCTTGAGAATAGTTGCCGATAAAGAATCTCTTTTTAGATTCTCTACATCTAGTGTTTCTTTCTCATATCTATCTAGCAACAACTCAACATTATTTTCTGCCTTATTGATTTCATCTTGAAGCTTCTCTAATCTATCTTGTAAAATCGGCAGTTTTATTAGTTTATTCCTAATTTCGATAAGTGTTTTCTTCTCCACAATTATTCTCCTCACATTTATGAATTTATACTTTGACTACTTTTTTTAAACAATCTTTACTTACTACTAGTATATTTTTACATAGATGTTAACATGTTTGCAAGATGTAAACAAAAAATTAATATATATTTAAGGTTTTCTGCTAACAATATAATTTTCCTATGTTTCAAAACTTATAAGTTTCCTTCAGATAAAGGTAATAAATAATTCTATTTGACTTGAATAGTCTACGTGATACAATTATATAAAAGTCAGGTATTTTTTTAGAAAACTTAAAGATTCGGTGGTGGTAAATCTTATGTTGAAGAATATTCTATGGTTTTTATTAGGTGCAACTTGTTTTATAGTGTCTCAACCATTGTTAAGATTACCAATTCTTCAGAATATGCAAAACTCAACAAAATTTATACTTGCATATAGCTTAAATCCTTTGATGATTTCTATTTTAATTGCGTTTTCAGCAGGTGTTTTTGAGGAAGGTTTCCGTTTTTTATTTAAACAGTTTTTAATTAAACCGGGTAAGTGTAATTTTTCGCAACCTGTTATTTTTGGATTAGGTCATGGCATTGCTGAAGCATTAATACTTTTAGTCCCCACTTTATCCTTAGTCCCCATTTCGCAGTTAGGGTTAGCAACTCTCGAAAGGGTTTTAGCAATTATCCTACATGTGAATTTAACAATCATTGTTTGGAATGGATTTCGAAGGAATAGAAGAATTTTATATCTACTTATAGCGATCGTAATTCATGGATTTGTAAACTCTTTGATTCCTCTTCTATTGACTTTTTCAAGTTCCATACTTTTGATAGAAGGTCCATTAGCATTAATAGATTTGTTGATGACTTTTTATTCTTATAAATCAAAAAAATTATACAAGGAGGAACTTTTATGAAAAACACAGCCTTTAGGTCAATTGGTATTTTAGCACTTATTGTTTTGCTATCCATTTCATTTCTTTGCGGTTGCAGTCAAAAATTATCTAGCGATTTTGATGAGGAGGAAGTCAAAAAGGCCACCGAAAACGTAATTTCTCTACTAAACGATAGAGATTCGGACGGAGTAAAAGAATTATGTACTGTGCAATTGAAAGACCTTCTCACCGATGATACATTTACTAAAATTTATGAGTCACTTGATGAAGGAGGCAATTTTCAAGATATGGGAGATATAAGCATTGGAGGAGCAACTGACAAATCAAGTGAAGAAGAATTTGCTGTTGTTGTCGCAAAAGGAAAATATGAGATTAGAACCTTTACCTTTACACTCACTTTTACAAAACAAATGAAACTTGCTGGACTCTATTACAAGTAAATATCATATAACTTAATTGGATATCCGGATTTTTGATCAGAATGGAGACAGACTCCAGGTTGATAAACAATGCAGAAACACATTCTAATCCTTCTTCTAAGCTAATAATATATTTCAATAAATAGGCACCTTTTACTAGCATTTTCTCTGATAAAAAGCTCTGCTATCTTTTTATCACTTTCTGCTGCTTCTATCGCATTATCCAACAGAATACCTAAGACTTTACATAAATCATAAATTTTTATACTTGACACTTCAACTTTACAAATAACGCTAACATTAAATGAAACATTCATTATTTCAGAGAAAGATATCTAACTCAGTATTAGTCCGTATATAGCCGGATTATCTTTTATATATGAATTCAATGGAGTAATATTATTTATCTTTCTCGATTCTGACATCATCTGACTATGAAACTTCTTTAAACCTTCTAAATCATTTGACAAAATATATCTATCAATTACCTGCAACATATTATTGTAATCATGCTTAAATCCTCTTAAGCTGAATAGCATATCATTAAGTGTACTAGTATATTGCTTTTCAAATTCTATGCATTGCTTTAAATATTCCATTTCTCCAATCGATATAATGTTAAAAATATTTATTATGACAATTAATATGAGAGAAATAGAATTATATATAAGTAATGGAGCTGAACTGGTATTCATATTATTTCGAATATATATAAAGTTAGGAAATAAAATAAAAACAGACAATACTATATTTGTTACAACTGTCAAAGTTCTTTTTTCGCTTAAATCTTTCGGAATATTAATTTTCGCTTTATGAAAGAAAGAATAATAAAACTGTTGGTGCTAAAAAGTATCGTAACTAATATTAGTAGGGGCACTTGTTGCTTTGGCTTTTATTGGTAAAGTCCACGCTTTTGTATTTCATTTTGCCAGTTTAACCTCAATACCTTTGTTTCCAATTGAGTACTCAACTTTGTATTCCTTATTGCTCTCACTATCATATAAAGTTATGATGTTATCCTTTATGCCCTTTATACTAAAACTAAATGAAGAATTGGGAGAATTGTCTTTGTCATATACACCCAAATTATACATTATATCAATATTTTCATAAGAAGTATCGTCGCTGACTTTTACTATATGTGGCTCAGTAAACCATGCATTAAGGTATAAAATATAATCATCAGTTAACCACTTATAATCACCTGCCGGAACTGCCACTCTAAAATCAGGTTTGCTGTTGTCCAGAGTTCTTATTTTAAAGTAATAACTCATACTATAACCCCAAAAGTATGTGCTTTTCAATTTACCACTAGGAGATAATACACCTACCGTGTCAAACTCATAATTATCCTCTGTATAACCTTCTATGCTGCTTATCGCTTTCTTAACCTGATAATCACTGTCTATACAATTTATATCATATTCAAAATCTTTCACTTACCAGCACTCCACTTTTCATTACTATTCCGTTTTTATAATCACTATTATTATAACTCTCTGCATTAACAAGTAGTTCTCTTAACCTCTTGTTAATACTGAAGTTTGTGAAATCCATAGGCTCAATAGTAGATAAACCCGCCTCTTTTTTAGTTATACCAGCTATCTGTTCTTGTATATTTCTTGTTTGTTTAAGTTGCTGTGAAGAATCTATTGATCCTGCGGTGATATGAGAATTTGAGGGCATCTCTGTTGTTTCAATTTCTTTTGGTCCTGTACTACTAGAACATGAAGACACCATAGAAATTATAAATATTATTGCAATTAGTTTTATGTACCTCATAATATAAACACCTCACTCTTTCATAATTTTGATTAAACGCAAAATATTATCTAAGGTAAAAGCCAAATTTTCTGAGCTCTTTAACCGACTTTTTTCTAAGTCTTCCGGTAATCTGTTAATTGTAAAAACAGAAGTCACTCCTAATTTATATGCTTCATCTATACCTAAATCAGCACCGCCTGCTATAACTATGACCGGAACATTTACCTGTCTGGCCCTTTTTGCCACCCCAATTACCACCTTACCCCTTAAGCTTTGGCAATCAATCTTCCCTTCACCGGTAAATATTATATCGGTATCAGATATCACAGAATTGAATTTTACTGCATCTAATACAGTTTCTATGCCCATTTGGAGTTTCGAATCAAAGAAAGCAAGCATTCCTGCTCCCATAGCACCAGCCGCTCCACTTCCAGGTATTTCTCCTAAATCCTTATTCAAAGTTTTCTTAATAACCTTTGAAAGGTGCCTAAGTCCATTATCCAGATGCAGTACCATTTCTCCATCTGCTCCCTTTTGCGGTGCAAATACATGAGCAGCACCGTCAGGTCCATACATCGGGTTATCTATATCGCACATTGATATTACTTCTACACCTTTTAAAACTGCTGCTTTGCTGAATACATCAATGCTATCAATATCTTGTAGTGTTCCACCTGTAGGAATAAACTCATCACCTTTTGCATTGAAAAACTTAATTCCTATTGCCGCAGCAGTACCACAACCACCATCATTTGTACAGCTTCCCCCAAGTCCAACTATTATCTTATTTACACCTCTATTTGCAGCATCAAGAATTAATTGTCCAACTCCAAAGGTAGTAGTTTTCCCAGGATCCTTTCTATCTTTAACAAGAGGCAAGCCTGCACATGCAGCCATTTCAATTATTGCAGTTTTTCCATTGTCAATTAACCCATAGAAGGCTTCCATCTCTTCAAAATATGGATCTTTTACTTTTATATTGATCTTCTCGCCACCAACAGCAGTCAAAAAGCAATCAACACTTCCTTCTCCACCATCAGCTACAGGTATTGAAACAATCTCACAATGGGGAAAATGTTCTTTTACTTTGTTGTGTATTATCTCACATACTTTTACAGAGCTTAATGTACCTTTAAAAGAATCAGGAATTAATACAACTTTCTTCATTAAGTATCTCCCTTCAGTATAATAAAAAGGCTACAGACTAATGTCTGCAACCTCACAAAACAGAAAAGTCTAAGAACTTATTTTGTTGTCTGTGCTTCAACAAGCCTTTTACCGCAATATATTTCACGAAGCCTTGGCTTCTCAATCTTACCAGTAGGATTTCTCGGTACCTGGGCAAAAATTATTTTATGTGGACGTTTATAACGGGGCAGTTCTTTACAGAACTCATTTATATCTTCTTCAGTACAAACGGCACCTTCTTTTAACTCAATTATTGCCGCTGCGATTTCGCCTAATCTGTCATCAGGAAGTCCTATGACAGCCACATCTTTTATAGCATTGTGCGCACGCAGAAAATCTTCTATTTGTACGGGATATAAATTCTCACCACCAGTAATAATAACATCCTTTTTACGGTCTACCAAATATATAAAACCATCTTCATCCGCACGTGCAACGTCGCCGGTATATAGCCAACCGTCTTTAAGGATTTCCGAGGTTGCCTTTGGGTTATTGAAATAACATTTCATTACTCCGGGACCTTTGACTATCAATTCACCAACCTCACCGGGTGCTGCAGTCTCACCATTCTCTTTGACAATAGCTGTTTCCCATAGATATCCTGCTTTTCCGATTGAACCAACCTTGTGAATATTTTCTATACCAAGATGAACACAACCCGGGCCAATGGATTCACTGAGGCCGTAATTGGTATCATACTGGTGATTCAGGAATACCTGATTCCATCTTCGAATAAGACTTGGAGGTACAGGCTGTGCACCAATGTGCATAAGTCTCCACTGATCTATGCGATAATCTTTAAGATTGATATCACCGCGGTCAATAGCATCTAAAATGTCTTGTACCCAAGGTACAAGCAGCCAAACAATAGTAGCTTTTTCTTCCGAAACCGCTTGCATTACCCACTCTGGTTTTACACCTCTTAGGAGAACAGCTCTGCTACCGGACAACAAACTACCAAACCAGTGCATTTTAGCCCCTGTATGATAGAGAGGCGGAATACACAAAAACACATCTTCTCTACCCTGCAAATGGTGATTTTGCTCTGTCATACAAGAGGAAATAAGTGCACTGTGTGTATGTAAAATTGCTTTTGGAAATCCTGTTGTGCCTGAAGAAAAATAAATCGCTGCATCATCGTCATCCTTCAGTTCCACCGCAGGTGCTGTAGAAGAACAATAGGATACAAGTTTATCATAGCTATCAGCAAAAGTGGGTCTATTTTCTCCAACATAGAAAAATGTCTTAACACCCTGGAGATGATCAAATACCTGCTCAACACGTCCGATGAATTCAGGTCCGAATACCAGTACATCTGCTTCTGATAAATCGAGACAGTATTTAATTTCCTCACCCGTATAGCGGTAATTCATCGGTACAGCCAATGCCCCTGTTTTCAAAATACCAAAATATATAGGAAGCCATTCCAAGCAATTCATAAGCAGTATTGCCACTTTGTCACCTTTCTTAATTCCTCTGGTTAGCAAAAGATTCGCAAAACGATTCGCCTTTATATCGAATTCCTTCCAAGTCATTTCACGACGGTATTTTTCAGTTGGACTTGTCTCAATCAAATTGTATTCGCGCCAGGTAACTGTGTGATCCGGTTGATTGGCCGGATTTATCTCAACCAGACTAATTTCCGATGGATAAAGCTTTGCATTCTTTTCAAGAAAATCAGTAATTGCCATTTTTCAAACTTCCTTTCTTCGCCCCTTAAAATGATTCATGCGTATAATTTTAACTACTCAATGACCTTTTTTCTTATCTTTTTTTCTTGCCTGTTTCTTTTCAAACTTAATGTGCTCAATCTCTTCGCGTCTTTCTTTTGATACCTTCTTGCACTCTTGCTTTTTTGCCTCATATTCCAGCTTAATTGCCTGTTGTGCTTTTGTACCTATACCAAAGCAGGCAGTCTCTTTCCTCACAATGCGTTGAAAGCGCTTTGGGTTTATTCGTCTTTCGGATTTTGTTTCAACCAATACAGGTCTGCTAAATTTAAGCTTGTAATAATTCTCAAGTACAAAAGCAAAAACCTCATAGTCCTTGGGTTCCGGACCAAAAACAATCTTTGAAGTTTCCAACAACCCACTATCAATTCTTTCAAATACTCCAACCCAAAAAGGATCTTCAAAAAAAACTGTAAGTTTGATACTCATTAATCTTTCCTCCTGTAAATTGAACTGCAAGAGAACGGACAACCCCAGGAGGGCAGGTTACTGACAGAAATTTCTGCATCCGGACTACCAACCGGATAGTGTTTTTATCTCTTGATACCATTATAATGTTTTTGGTTTTAAAAATCACTATTAAAAAAATCTTTTTATGAAATCACCTTATCAAAAAGCTTACGGTATTGTCCATATCCTTCATGTTCTAGATCTTCTACAGGTATAAAACGTATAGCCGCTGAGTTTATGCAGTACCTTACACCTGTTGGTGTCGGCCCATCACCAAATACATGCCCTAAGTGAGAATCCGCATATTTGCTTCGTACTTCGGTCCTTATCATCAGATGGCTTTTGTCAACCTTCTCCTTTATATTTTCCTTGATAAGAGGTTTATCAAAGCTTGGCCACCCACATCCCGAATCAAACTTATCAAGGGAGCTGAATAGAGGTTCTCCCGAAACAATATCTACGTAAATCCCCTCCCTTTTGTTGTCCCAATATTCATTATCAAAAGGTCTCTCTGTGGCATTTTCCTGGGTCACCTGATATTGCAATGAAGATAACTTATTCTTCAAAACATCGTCATCCAGTTTGATATATTTCTTTTTGACTGTATCTCTTATTGCACACACACGCTGAATAAATGCCTCACGGCCTGATCCGATTTTGTAACTTTTATAATGTTCCGGATTTTTCAAATGGTAATCCTGGTGATATTCCTCCGCTGGATAAAATTCTGATGCCTCTATTATTTTAGTTACAACAGGTCTGTCAAATAACCCTTCGTTTTCCAACTCTCTTTTGGAAGCCTCGGCAAGTTTTCGCTGTTGTTCATCATGATAAAATATGGCGGTATAATACTGGGAACCTTTATCAAAAAATTGCCCTTTTGGATCTGTTGGATCAATCTGACTCCAAAAAACATCCAGAAGCTTTTTATATTCAATTATTTCAGCATCATATTTAATCTTTACAGCTTCATAGTGCCCTGTATTTCCCGAACATACTTGCTGGTATGAAGGATTTTCCATGTTTCCTCCGGTATAACCGGCAATTACTTCAATTACACCTTCAAGTTCCTTAAAAGGAGGAATCATACACCAAAAACATCCACCCGCAAAAGTAGCAAATTTATATTCCTTAGCGCTGCTATTCATAATTATCACTCCTCATAACACCTTACGATTGTTTTTTATAATATTATACCCTCATAAATAGGATTTGATAGGGAAAAATATTAAGGTAGTAGGAAAGTCCAAAATAATATATAATTTTAGGTGATTTTATAAAAAACAACTGGTCAATTGCAATTAAAATTTTAACTTTTTTGAAACTGAGCAGGAGGTATACATGTTTAATAACAAAGTAGCAGTTATAACCGGTGGTGCCGGTGGAATTGGGAAGATTATATGTGAAGAATTCCAAAAAGAAGGAGCACACGTATGCGTTATTGACAAACAGCCTAATGATTATTACACAGGTGATATTACCAGTGTCGAAGCCCTCAAGGCTTTTGCAGACAAGGTTATAAATCAATATGGCAATGTAGATTATCTTATCAACAACGCCTGTCTTTCCATGGGAGGAATTGAGAACTGCTCCTATGAAGATTTCAACTATGTTCTTCGTGTTGGTGTATCAGCTCCATTTATGCTGACAAAACTATTTTTGAACAACTTTAACAAAGGTGCTGCAATTGTAAATATTTCATCGAGTAGAGCAAGAATGAGTCAGCCAAATACCGAAAGTTATACAGCTGCAAAGGGTGGGATTTCCGCATTAACCCACGCACTCGCAGTCAGTCTGTCGAGAAAAGTCAGAGTTAATTCCATAAGTCCAGGATGGATTGACACCATAGACTCTGAATTTCACGGTTCAGACATGCTTCAACATCCTGCAGGGAGAGTAGGAAATCCGCTTGACATTGCCAATATGGCACTCTATCTTTGTAGTGAAAAAGCCGGGTTCATTACTGGAGAAAATATCACAATTGACGGCGGTATGACCCGGCAAATGGTTTATCACAATGATTGCGGCTGGACTTTCAACATCAATGACGTCTAAGTAAAAATAGCAGTTATTATTCTATGACTATTCACCACCTTGACATGTTGAAAAAACTGGCATATATTAATCAATAGGCACATATAATATTACCCACTGTCAATGATAAGGGATGTAGTAAAACAGTAGCGTTGTTCCTTATTATTTCATAAATTTAATTGCTGTATTGAAGTAGGTTATTCTAGACTTTGCAATTGTCATTTATAAAAGTTTGATTTGATGGACATTGCAAGTCTGTAATGAATAAGTTATTTTTAGAAAGGTCTTTATTGCAATAAGTCTGTAAGATAAAATACCGAATATTAGGAGAAGATACTTATGACAAACGCTTTAAACTCCGAAACTAAACTTAAAATTCTGGAAATTGATCCTTGGTTGGAGCCTCACAGGCACGACTTAGAAGAAAGAATGAAACGTTATTATGGTGTAAAAAGAACACTACTTGGGGAAGGTCAACATTTTAAAGATTTTGCAAACGGTCATCTTTTTTTCGGTTTTCATCAAACTGAAGACGGTTGGTATTATCGTGAATGGGCACCTGCAGCAGAGGCTTTATTCCTAATAGGCGATTTTAACGGCTGGAACCGTGAATCTCACCCTCTTACAAGAAAAGACAATGGTGTTTGGGAGATATTTCTTTCAGGAAAAAATGCTCTACCTCATAAATCCCTTGTCAAGGTACATATAAAAAGCCAAGGGCAAGCAAATGACCGCATACCACTTTATATAAGAAGAGTTATACAAGATCCTGAAAACCATAATTTTAGCGGACAAATATGGGAGCCTGAAATACCTTTCAATTGGACAGATTCCGAATACCAGGTTAATACCTCAAAAGCCCCAATAATTTATGAAACTCACATAGGAATGGCTCAGGAAAAGTGTGATATGGGCACCTATAAAGAATTCGAAGACACTATGCTGCCTAGAATAAAAGAATTAGGCTATAATACCATTCAAATTATGGCTATAATGGAACATCCCTATTATGCCTCTTTCGGGTATCATGTTACCAACTTTTTTGCTGCGTCTTCATGGTTCGGAACTCCTGAGGAACTCAAATCCCTTATAAATAAGGCTCATGAAATGGGGATTGCCGTCCTTATGGATATTGTGCACTCCCATGCCGCTAAAAATCTTGCAGAGGGTATAAATGAATTTGACGGTACAGATTATCAGTTCTTTCATA
>CAYXPB010000069.1:0-15659 GCA_964466645.1 uncultured Acetivibrio sp.
TATCTATAAGTCTTATGATGGTACTAGGAGCATCGTTGGTGTGAAGGGTACTCAAAACAAGGTGACCGGTAATAGCTGCTCTAACGGATATTTCTGCTGTTTCGCTATCTCTTATTTCCCCAATCATGACGACATCAGGATCCAATCTCAAAATTGAGCGGAGACCAACTGCAAAGGTTAAGCCGGCCTTTACGTTTGCTTGTATGTGATTTACACCTTCAATGGTTGATTCAACAGGGTCTTCAATTGTTATAATTTTAATGCTGGGTTTGTTAATTTCATTTAATGCACTGTATAAAGTTGTGGTTTTACCACTACCTGTAGGGCCTGTTACTAATATTATACCGTGAGGATTCAGAAGCATTTTGCTGAATTTTGTCTTATCATCTTCGGAGAAGCCTAGTTTTTCCTTTGGCAATATAAAGGCGTTTTGGTCTGCTATTCTTATTACAATCTGCTCACCGAATATAGTTGGAGAAACTGCAACTCTGAGGTCAACTTCTCTTCCATCAATTTGTAGTGTTATACGGCCGTCTTGAGGAATACGTTTTTCGGTTATATTTAAGCCGCTGATTATTTTTATTCTGGTGCTAAGGCCTGGAAGAATTCCTATTTCCGCTCGCATCGCCTCATAAAGATGACCGTCCTTCCTGTATCTTACTCGTATATAGTCCTCGTAAGGTTCAATATGTATATCGCTTACTTTTTCTCTAACACCTTGTTCAATTATAGAATTTGCAAGCTTTACAACAGGAGAGTTGTTTATATTTTCACCGTCGGGGTCGGTAAAGCTGTTTAGGTCTTTTACTTCTTTTGAGTTTTGGGCAGCTTTTTGTATAACCTGACCTTTCTTGAATTCCTCAACGGCATTCATTGCCTGCTGTGTTGTATAACATCGGTCAATAGCAGACATTATATCGCTATAAACGCTTATAACGGGTTGTATTTCCATACCTGAAAATAGTTTTATATCATCAATAGCTATTATATTTAAAGGGTCAGCCATAGCAACTGTTAAAATCCCGTTTTTACTGGAAATAGGTATGGAGGCATGCCTTCTTGCAAGGTGTTCAGGGATTTGTAGGTAAGCTGAGGGTTCTATGTTATACTTTTCAAGCTTGACGTGAGGTATACCGAGTTGAAATTCTAATACCTGAATAATATCGTCTTGAGAGACAAATTTTTCTTCTACAAGTATGTCTCCGAGCTTCTTTCCAGTTTTTTTCTGTATTTCAAGAGCTGCTTTAAGATTTTCTTCTTTAAGAAGACCTACTTCTAGCAAAAGATCTCCTAGTAATTTCTTTGGGTTAGTCATATACTCATCCCCTTCCGATATATATTTATCGGGTAAGTTAATATGTTTTATAATAGTAAATTTTCTTTGTTAAAGTCTTGACATACCTTAATCGATATCGTAAAATTATAATATAAGAATATAACGATTATTGGCGAATGATTTCAGAGGAGGTAATGACATGAAGCTTAAAGTGGTTATAGTTGGAGGGGTAGCAGGTGGTGCTAGTGCTGCGGCACGTCTTAGAAGGGTAAATGAGGACGCGGAAATTATACTTTTTGAAAAAGGTGAATATATTTCCTTTGCCAATTGTGGACTTCCTTATTATATAGGTGAGGTCATACAGGAAAAGGATAAACTTGTTGTTCAAACACCAGAAGCGATGAATAAAAGGTTTAATATAGATGTTAGGGTCAATAGTGAGGTTACAAAGATAATCCCAGATAAGAAAACAGTTGAAATTTTTAATAGCAAAGATGGAACTACTTATACAGAAACTTATGATAAACTAATCCTTTCCCCTGGAGCTGAACCTATTAGACCACCTCTTCCTGGGATTGATTCCGATAGAGTTTTTACCTTGAGAAATATTCCAGATACTTACAAAATTAAAGATTTTGTCGATTCTATGCAGCCAAAGAGAGCGGTTGTGGTAGGAGCAGGTTTTATAGGACTTGAAGTTGCTGAAAATCTTCATGCAAGAGGCGTTAAAGTGACTGTGGTTGAATTGGCAGAGCATGTTATCGGTCCTCTTGATTTAGATATGGCTGCGCTTGTACATCAACACATGAAATCAAAGGATGTGGAGTTTTACCTCAAAGATGGTGTGAAATCTTTAAGTAATACAAAGGCATTTACAGTGGTAGAATTGACCAGTGGAAGGTCTCTTAAGGCGGATATGGTTATTATGGGAATAGGTGTAAGACCGGAATCAAGACTTGCAGTTGATGCAGGCCTTAAAATAGGAAAAACCGGGGGCATTTTAGTAGATGAAAATATGCTTACATCAAATCCTGATATTTATGCTGTGGGAGATGTTGTTGAGGTAAAAGATTATATTAGTGGCAACCCCGCATTGATACCTCTTGCTGGCCCTGCAAACAAGCAGGGGAGGATAGCAGCTAATAATATTTGTGGAATAGTGGAAAAATATGAAGGAACTCAAGGAACTTCAATTGTTAAAGTGTTTGATGTTACAGTGGCTATAACAGGAAATAATGAAAAAATATTAAAGAGAAATAATATAGAATATGAAAAGTCCTTTACCCATTCAGGATCTCATGCAGGATATTATCCCGGTGCAATCCCGATGGCAATCAAGCTTATATTTGACAATAAGAATGGCAAAATACTTGGTGCTCAAATAATCGGATATGAAGGTGTTGACAAGAGAATAGATGTTATAGCTACAGCAATCCGTGCGGGTATGACGGTTTATGACCTTGAAAAGCTTGAGCTTGCCTATGCACCGCCGTATTCTTCGGCAAAGGATCCAGTAAATATTGCAGGA
The DNA here is from genome assembly GCA_964466645.1 of uncultured Acetivibrio sp. Lineage (GTDB taxonomy): Bacteria > Bacillota > Clostridia > Acetivibrionales > Acetivibrionaceae > Acetivibrio. Next base: position 2,805 of record CAYXPB010000069.1, read on the forward strand.
TATACAGCTGCAAATATACTTAAAGGGGACAGCGAAATATTCCATTGGGACGAAGTGAATTCTGTTGATCTTTCGAAGTCTTTGTTTCTTGATATAAGAGATGAAATGGAGGTTAGTCTTGGGACTATAGAGGGTTCTGTTAATATACCTTTAGATGACCTGCGAAATCATTTGGATGAACTGCCTAAAGATAAAGAACTGCTTGTTTTCTGTCAAGTAGGATTAAGAGGTTATGTTGCATATAGAATATTAAAGCAGAAAGGTTTCAAGGTGAGAAACTTAAGCGGGGGCTACAAGACTTATCAGCTTGCTGTCCAAAAACAGTCAAATGAAGATATTTATGAATATGACAAGATAACAAAAAGTGATGAAATTAAAACAGTAGATTGTAACGGCAGTGAATGTAAAGCTGATGCCGATATAAAAGTCGACGCTTGTGGATTACAATGCCCCGGACCTATAATGAAGGTAAGTGACAGTATTAAAGCTATGAACTACGGAGAAGTACTCCACATAAAAGCTACTGATCCTGGATTTCAAGAAGATGTCAAGTCGTGGTGCGAAAGTACAGGAAATAAACTATTAGGTATGAATTTTGAAAATTCCTCTTTTAGTGCCTATATCAGAAAAGAGAAGGGGCAGGATAAAAAGGAAAATTCACAAAGGAAAAACGATAAGACAATGGTAATATTTAGTAATGATCTTGATAGAGCGATAGCATCTTTTATCATTGCAAATGGAGCGGTTTCAATGGGAAGGAATGTCACTATGTTCTTTACCTTCTGGGGATTGAACATTTTGAGGAAGAATGATAAAGTTAATGTAAAAAAAGATTTATTCGGTAAAATGTTTGGTTTTATGATGCCAAGGGGGTCTAAGAAACTTACCCTTTCTAAAATGAATATGGGTGGTTTAGGAGCAAAGATGATTAGAAGTATAATGAACAACAAAAATGTAGCATCTTTAGAAGAGCTTATCCAATCGGCCATATCAAATGGAGTAAATCTTGTTGCCTGTAATATGTCCATGGATGTTATGGGAATAAAGAAGGAAGAACTCATTGACGGAGTGAAAATCGGAGGAGTTGCTACATTTCTCGGTTCAGCAGAAGAATCGGATATGAGCTTATTTATTTAGGTGAGTTGTATAAAGATAACCAAATACAAACAGTTGGTTATCTTTATACACGTACGAAGGGAAGTATTAATATGAAAGATTTAAAGCTTTATGAACAAAAGGCAGAAAAGTTAAAAGCATTGGCACATCCACAAAGGCTGTGTATTGTCAAAGGACTTATGGAGAATAAGTGTAATGTGACTACAATACAGGAGTGCTTGGGACTTCCGCAGTCTACTGTATCCCAGCATCTTGCCAAACTAAAAGCTGCAGGAATTATTGAGGGAAATAGAAGTGGTCTGGAGATTTGCTATAGTGTTGTGGATGATGATATAAAAGAAATAGTTAAAATTTTGATTAAAGAATAAAAGGGGAAGATACGTTTTGGATAAAAATATAATAGCATCAATGATTGATCATGCGGTTTTAAAGCCTGACGCTACTGACATGGATCTTGAAAGAGAGTGCGCAATAGCTATGAAATATAAAGTTGCATCGATATGTGTAAAGCCTAGCCATGTAGAGTATGCAGCAAAGCTGCTTAAAGATTCTTCAGTTAAAGTTAGTACGGTTATAGGTTTTCCTCACGGTACTACAACAACAAGGTGCAAGCTTGTGGAAGCGCAGGAAGCCATTGAGAATGGTGCAAACGAGTTGGATATGGTTATAAATATTGGGAAACTTCTATCGAGAGATTTTGATTATGTGGAAAAGGATATTAGAAGTGTAGTTGACGAAGCGCATTCTAAAGATGCTATTGTCAAAGTTATTTTGGAAACAGCTCTTTTGAATGATGAAATGAAGGTTGCTGCCTGTAAGATATCAGATAAGTGTGGTGCCGATTATGTAAAGACATCTACAGGATTTAACGGTAGAGGTGCAGATTTATTAGACATTACACTTATGAAAAGTAGTGTAAGTGATAAGGTTGGAATAAAAGCTTCCGGAGGAATAAAGAATTTTGAACAAGCGGAGGAATTTGCTAAGGCCGGATGTACTAGACTTGGCACAAGTTCTACTATTGATATAGTAGGAGAAGGTGTAGCATCTGTTGATAAAGATTCACCTTATTAATTAGGGGAAGTACGAATTTTTACCTGAAACTAGAATACTGCAAGTATAACTGGCATAAAAATATGCTATAAAGAATTTATTGTGAGGTGGCCGGTTAATGCAAAGGCAGTTTTGTGTTATTATTACATGTATTTTTATAATATCAATGTTTGCAGGTTGTTCTGTTATGCCAAAGATAGGAAACAATGACGAGGTAAGTCCTGTCAGTAGTATAGCATTGAGCGAATCGGAGGCTCAACAAATTGCAAACAAGTCGCCGATTTCCCTGTACTTTGCAAATGAGGAAGGCACTAAACTAAAGCTTGAAGTACGCTATATACCAACGAGTGAACTTAAAAAACCTGCTAATGAAATTGCTTCGCTAATTGTTAAAGAATTAATAAATGGTCCGAGCAAGGGTTCGGGACTAAAATCCACAATACCTACTGAAGCAAAATTACGTACTATAAAGATAAAGGATGATGTGGCTACTGTTGACTTTTCTAAGGAATTTAAAGAAAAGCATCCTGGTGGAAAAGCTGCAGAGCAGATGACGATATACTCTGTTGTAAATTCTCTCACCGAACTTAAAGAAATCAGCCAAGTTAAGTTCAAGATTGAAGGAAAGACTTCAAAGGAATTCAAAGGAGCTTATAAGTTTGATAATCCTTTTCCAAGAAGTACTTCAATTATCAGTAGAGAAACAACCAACCTAAGCAAAACCAATCCCGACAATTCAAACAACAATGTTGATGAAGACAAAAAGGGTAAAACTGAAACAGAAAGCGACAAGAAGGATAATAAGAAATCTAAGGACACAATAAATGATGAAGATAAAGATTCAGCTGCATCAGAAATTTTAGAAATTGGAGACGTTGAAACTTTCGGAGATACTGAAGAGGAAGGCCAAACGACATTTTATATTGAAGATGAACCGATAGATGCAGAATTATTGGAATAGCAACACTCATAATAAATGAAATAAAATGAAACAAGGAGAGTAAAATTACTCCTTGTTTTTATTTTTTCTCCCGTTATCAACAAACATATACTTGTATATTTGCCAATAATTTTATATTATCAGATAAGATTATTCCAAAATTTATATGGCACAAGATATATAGTTTAAAAAAGATTTAAAAAATATTGCAGGGTTTATTAATTTACTATCGTCTATAATAGTGAATGGGAAAGGAGGGGAGCGATGGATCCGGATGAATTGCTTGTCAAGAAAGCCATAAAAGGCGATGACGATTCTTTTAGAAGTATAGTTGAAAAGTATCAGGGTCTGGTATATTCGATTTGTTTCAATATAGCAGGTCATAGACAGGAAGCTGAAAACTTAGCCCAGGAAACTTTTATACAAGTGTATCGCTCTCTATCCCGTTATGAGAATAAAGGTTTTAAGTCCTGGATTGGAAAAATTGCAACAAATAAAGCGATTGACTGGAAACGAAAAAGGCGTCTCGAGAATGAAGGAAAAGTGGTCTATCTTGAAGATATTGAGGAGATAAGTACAGAGAGCAACTTAATTTATGACGAGTTGATACAAAAGGAAAACACCAAAAAATTATTGGAGCTTTGCAACAAGCTGCCGGAGATCTACAGCACGGTGCTAATAAAATTTTATATCCAATCAAAGTCATATAATGAAATATCAAAAGAGGATGGTATAAGTATTAAAACTGTAGAATCAAGACTTTATAGGGCCAAACATGCAATAAGAAGGCAATGGAAGGAAGTGTGAGTATGAGCCACTACAATGAAGAAGAACTGATCTTATACAGCGAAACGTGTGTCGATGAAGCTTTAGAAAAAGATATTGAAGAGCATCTGCTAATTTGTGAAGAGTGTAGAGACAGGTATATACAGATTGTCGAGTGCTACCATATGAACAATGCTGAAAATAAGATTTCTTTGGAATTTACAAATAACGTAATGAAGAGCATAAAAAGTAACGCTGGTAGAAATAAAACCGTAAAGAAAAAGAAAGTTGCTCCGGAAGTTTTCTTCTATTATGTTGCGGCTGCTTGTATAACCCTATTGTTTTCCTTTAATGGAGTCCTAGATTCCTTTATTGGTGGATTTTCAGATATGACAACATCCATTGCAAAAACACCGATAAATATTGAACAAAGTGTATCAAACGGCTGGACTGAAAGACTTGCAAATGATACATCAATAATGATTTCAAAATTAAAGCCACAAATTACTGAAAAGGAGCGAATTGTAAATGAGAATTAAAAGTAAATTTACTACATTTATTTTATCCCCTATACCGGGACTTGGGCATATTTACCTTGGGTTTAACAACCGGGGAGGAATATTTATGATTGCAGAACTGGTTGCAATTATAATGGTTATTGTTTTAGAAAGCACAGGAATGTTTGGTGGGGGTAATGCTATTGCCATACCGGCTGCCTTTATACCGATTGTATGGATAGCCTCACTGGTGGATAGTATGACTTTGGTAGATAAAATCAACAACATTGCACATTGTAATGACGAGGGTAAGAAAGATGTTTTGCTTGAAAAGTTAGAGCATCAAAATAGAAAGATAATAGCAATGGTTTTATCCATAATTCCCGGTGCGGGACATATGTTTTTAGGACTACAGCGACAAGGAATACAACTTATGACTATATTCTTTTTGAGCTTTTTTATTACCGATTGGATCAACGTTAGCATATTTATGGTTCTCATACCTATAATTTGGTTCTTCGGGTTGTTTGATGCAATGAATAAGGCAGCAGGAAATGAAAATCAGGATGACGGCGATGTATTATTTGTTACATGGTTTAGGACTGGAAAACCGATTATAAAAAATGTTAATAAATACTTGGCGTATGTTCTTATAGTAATTGGAAGTTTGCTTTTATTTGAAAGGCTTATATTGCCCGAACTCGAGAAAATTATAGATTTTAATTTCAGAGAATATCTAAAGATAATTTTATTGTCGTCACTATTTATAGCAGGAGGAGTCAAACTGCTCATGGGAATGAAAAGTGAAGAAGTGACAGAGGAGGCTGAAGATAACATATGAAGAGACAATGGAGAGTAGGCACATTATCAATGGGGTTGCTACTGGTCGCTCTTGGTATAATAATGTTGGTTTCACAGATTTTAAAGACTTCAATAATTGAGCATATAATCAGGTGGTGGCCGGTTGTACTTATATTGATTGGACTGGAAATTCTGGCATATGTTTTTCTTTCAAAACAGGAAGAACCTAAAGTAAAATTTGATGTTTTCAGTATTATTATAATTTCAATTTTAATGATGACAAGTGTTGGTGTTTATGCTGTAACAGGGCTTATATCATCGGGAAATGGCGTTATTTCAATCGATTCGATATTTGACACTTATAGAAATGAGTCGAAATATACAAAGAACTTTGAGGTGGAGGTCACTGGAAGTAATTTAATAATTGACAACTCTATGGGAAATGTTGATGTTACAAAAGGCGAAGGGGAGAAGATAGAAGTTGAAGCAAATATAACAATAAAAAATAATGATGTGGAGTATGCTGCAAAGATATCGGAATCCTTAGTTTCGATCTCAGAGGAAAAGAATACAAAAATTAGCTCGAATTCTAAAAAGTATTCTAATAACGGTAAGATAGGAAGTATTAGAATTGATTACTCAGTAAAGGTTCCTGATACTGTGAATGTTGAAGTAGATAACAAATTTGGAGATGTATCCCTCGTTGACCTTGCACTATCGGGAAAGGTGCATAACGGAAATGGAAAGGTGACTGTTGAAGCATTAGGTGGGGATTTAATAGTGGATAGTTCTTTTGGAGATATTGATGTACGGGATATCAAAGGAGAAACTGAGTTGTATTTAAAGAACGGTGATGTTGTTGCAAACAATTGCAGTAAAAATATAAAGATAGAAAACTCCTTTGGAAATATTGAGATAGATGGTATTAAAGGAATTGCTACAATAACAAACACAAACGGTGAAACTAAGGGAAGCGGTATAGATGGAAATGTAAACGTAATAAGTAAGTTTGGTGATGTGATTCTATCTAATGTTTCAGGTAGCGTTGATGTGGACGATGCTAATGGTAGTGTTGATATATCAACTGTTGGAAGGGATGTAAAGGTAAAGAATACCTTTGGAGATACAAAAATATCCAATGTCAACAAGGGCATAACTTTAAATTCAAGCAATGGAGATATTACAGTTGAGACCGATAAAGTTATTACGCAGGATGTAAATATAGAAAACAAATTTGGTGATATCATACTAAAGCTTTCTGCTGAGCAAAACGGTTACTTTAATGCAAATACTAAATTTGGCAGTATAGAGAATGAGTTTGGTCTTAACGTCACGGAAGATATGAATAATCAATCAATGAAGGGTGCAGTAATCGACGATAAAATAAAGTTAGATTTGAAAAGTGATAACGGTGGAATTAAGCTTGAGAAAGTAAAATAGTAACTAAACAATTATAAGGGTATCATGTACAATCTAGATGCTGGGTCACAAAAAGAAGTTAAGTTTGATAATAGGTAACCGATAAAACAAATGAAATATTGTAAAACCTTTCCATGCTTGATATTTTATTAGGACTTATAACTAAATATCAGTTGGGAAGGTTTTTGTTTTGCGAGCAATAGAATTATGCTAACTAAAGCATTGATAAAAAAATATGAAATGCCGATGCATATGGTATAATAATTCTATATATTTTATTTCTGTTAAACTAACTAAAGGACTTTGAACAATTTGATAGTATGAGGAGAGATGAAAATGTACTGTGATAATAAAATTTGGATTGCAAAAGGAGATTCACCAGTTTATCTTTTACCAAGTAAGGCAAATAGACATGGCCTTATAGCAGGAGCTACTGGCACAGGTAAAACGGTGACTTTAAAGGTGTTAGCGGAGTCTTTCAGCGATTGTGGCGTTCCAGTTTTTCTTGCCGATATAAAGGGTGACCTTGCAGGGCTTGCAGTTGAGGGGATTGAAAATCCAAAGGTTCAGGAGAGAGTTGCAAACCTTGGAGTTGAGGGATTTAAATATAGTGCTTATCCGGTGCGTTTTTGGGATATATTCGGTGAATGTGGTCATCCTGTACGGACTACCGTTTCTGAGATGGGTGCATTAATGTTAGCAAGGCTACTTGGGTTAAATGAGACCCAAACCGGTGTGCTGAGTATAATATTCCGTATTGCTGATGATAGAGGCTTGTTATTGATAGATATGAAGGACCTTCGCGCAATGATACAATATGTGGGTGAGCGTGCCAAAGAATTTACGCTAGAATACGGAACCATTTCTACCCAAAGTGTGGGAGCAATATTGAGAAATTTGATTTCCTTAGAGGATCAAGGAGCTAATTTGTTTTTCGGAGAGCCGGATCTTGATGTTAAAGATTGGATTCAGACTAGTCCTTATGGGCGTGGATACATAAATATTCTGCATAGTGTTAAGCTGTTTCATTCTCCTGCATTATATTCGACCTTCCTTTTGTGGATGCTTTCTGAATTGTTTGAAACTCTTCCTGAAGTTGGAGATGTGGACAAGCCGAAAATGGTATTTTTCTTTGATGAGGCTCATTTGCTATTTAAAGACGCTCCAAAGGTGCTGCTTCAAAAGATAGAGCAAGTGGTAAGATTGATTCGTTCTAAAGGTGTTGGAGTATATTTTGTAACTCAGAATCCTTCCGATTTACCCGATGAGGTATTAGGTCAGTTGGGTAATCGTATCCAGCACGCACTTCGTGCATTTACACCTTCTGATCAGAAATATGTTAAAGCAGCGGCACAGACTTTCAGAGCAAACCCTAAGTTTGATGTGGAGAGAGCTATTTCAGAGCTTTCTACCGGCGAGGCGTTGATATCATGCCTAGATGAGAGTGGAAGTCCTAGTATTGTGGAACGAGCTTTTGTGTTGCCACCTCAAAGTCAGATGGGTACTATTGATGAGGCAGTGAGAAAACAGGTGATGTTATCTTCGCCTATGAGTGGAAAATATGATCGGACGGTTGACAGTCAATCGGCATATGAAATGCTTAAGGCTAAAGAGATGCAGGAACAAGCTAATGTAGAGCAGAATACACAAAAGCAACAAGCTCAGCAGTATAGTTCTGCAAGACGTGTAAATGGCAGCAGCTCTACAAAAAGAACGTCTTCGAGTAGAAAATCCACAAGCAAATCTCTTCTTGAAAAAGCAGCTGGTTCTGCTGTGACTTCAATGGGAAGAGAGATTGGAAGAAGCTTAATCCGTGGGATTTTAGGCTCACTAAAAAAATAGTTTTTTATATTTAGGAGCTTCAGAAAACTTGGATATTGCTTTTAAACAGTTGATTTGAGAGACTATATTGTTTAGGTCATTTTTGAAATAGCTTAAAAAGGGAGTTTTAGATGAAACTAAAAAGAATAATTGATATTTCGGGTACTGTTAATGAAAAGACTACAATATGGCCTGGAGATGAAGGAATTACTCTTAATAGAATTCTAAATATCGAAAGTGGAGATAGCTGTAATTTGTCGGTTTTGAATATGGGTGTGCATATTTCTACGCATGTAGATGCACCCCTTCATTTCATAGAAGGAGGGGCAGATGTAGCTACTGTGAGTCTCAATAAATTTATTGGGTTTGCAAAGGTTTTTGGTCTTTATACAAGTAATTGCATTAAAGCTTCCGATTTGTCAGTATTGGATATAAATATGGGTGATATAGTATTACTTAAAACAATAAACAGTTCGCTAGACATGACCGGTGAATTCAATAAGGAGTTCGTTTATCTAGATGAAGAGGCAGCAAAGTTTCTTGTGGACAAAAAAGTAGCTACAGTAGGAATTGATTACTTATCTGTGGAAAATTATTACGCAGATAATGCTGTAAGCCACAAATTGCTACTGCAAAATGAAATTGGAATAATTGAAGGACTGCGTCTTAATGATGTGGCAGAAGGAGAATATTTTCTATCCTGTTTACCTCTAAAAATAGAAGGAGCGGAAGGCTCACCTGCTAGGGCAGTGCTCATAGAATTTGAGTTATAGAAATATGTTTTGTACCTAGTGGTGACAGCACACACAGCATTTATGAACATTTGGGCATGAAGAAGCATCTGAATTTTTGGTCTTTTTGTTTTCTTTACTTGCTCCGATATTTTTATAATACACGCTTCATTTTTAGCTTTATTAAGGGCATCAGCTTCTTTTTGGAAATAAGCAATGGGATCTTCAATACAATTTTTTAAATTAGTTTCATCTGATCCTAAAGATTTATGGTGCTAACTCCTAAAGACGGGTGTTTGACATAACATAATATAAACTATATAATAGTATAACTGATTATTAATTATTTAGTTATTTTTACTAAAGGAGGTAGGGTAATGATTTTTAGGAAACTATTTTTAAAAAGCTTAGTAGTTATGATGTTAGTGGTTATGTGTTTTAGTAGTCTAACTACATTCGCCGCAATAGGAGATGGAGCAGAGGAAATATCAGTAAATAAAGAGGTTGTAGATAATTTAGAAAGTAAGGATGCAATAAACAATTACAAATTCGAATTGCCAACACCTGGTAAAGTAAACATAACATTTAAGCATGAGAATGTAGAAAAATCCTATTCATTATGGCAAATTGACCTGTTTGACGAAAATAAGGACAGTGTGATGGATAATTATAAATCAAAGGGAGATGAACAAAGTTTAGAAACAATGTTTCTCTATCTTGATAAAGGTACTTATTATATACGTGTAAAAGTTGATGGTTATAGTGTTTTTAGCAGTGTAGATTACAATCTTTGTGTTAACTACACAGAAAACTTTGGCGAATATGAAATAGAAAAAAACGATGTTATAGGAAATGCGACTGTAATTCCAGAAGTAAATAAGCCAATTATAGGAAATCTCAGAACCAAAGAAGATATTGATTTTTACCAGTACACAATAACAAATCCTGGTAAAGTAAATATAGGTTTTGAACATGAGAATGTAGAAAAATCTTATTCATTGTGGCAAATCGACATGTTTGACAGTGAGCAAAATAGTGTGATGAATAATTATAAATCAAAGGGAGATGAACAAAAAGGGCAATCCCAAAATGTTTATCTTAAAAGTGGTACTTATTACATCCGTGTAAAAGGTGATAGTTATGGTGATGCTAGTAGTGAACAATACAATCTTTATGTAAACTATACAGAAAATATTGTTGATCATGAAACGGAGTTGAATGATAAGCAAGAAACTGCAAACATTATTACTGAAATGAACAAACAAATTACTGGTAATTTACGAGACAATAATGATATAGACTTTTTTAAATTTACAACTGTTAGTTCTGGCAAAGTGCATTTAGAGTTTAAACACAAGGATACCGAAGATTGGATGCATATATGGAAAATAACTGTTTATGACGATAGGGACAAAGTGATTTGTGAGCTGGAATCTGACGGAACAAAAGAATCTATAAAGTCAGAGGAACTGGATGTTGTAGCAGGTACATATTATGTAAAAGTTGAGAGTGGTGGGTATTTTAATCATAGTGACAGTGAATATACCCTTGCTATTAATGGTACAGGGAGTTTGGATAATCCAATTAAAGTTTTATTAGGAGGGAAGCAGATTCAGTTTGACCAACCTCCAATTATACAGGAAGGACGTACACTTGTGCCTTTGCGTGCAATATTTGAAGCTATGGAGGCAACTGTTTTATGGGATGATGCAACAAAAACAGTCACTTCAATAAAGTTAGAAACAACAATTGTTTTAAAAATAGGCGATAATACACTGAAAAAAAATAGCGATGAAATTGTATTGGATGTACCAGCTCAAATAGTTAATGGAAGGACGTTGGTACCAGCTCGTGCAGTAGCAGAAAGTTTTGGCGCAAAAGTAGACTGGGATGATGCTACAAAAACAGTTATTATAACGCAGGATTAGAATATATTTATAATAGACTTATACTGATAACAGGTCTTAACTGAGATAAGCTTTGGTTAAGGCCTGTTATTTACTTCCGTTTTAGTTCTGCTTTACTAATAAAGTTATTGGTTTTATCAATTATTTTGGGGTACAAACAGCACAAGTGAATTTTTAGTTTAATGAAAGACTAGAAATTAGTAATGATAAAAAGTACTTGCATAAAAATGGGACTGGTTAACCATAAAAATTAATGGACATTGACCGTTTTTAATGATAAAATATTAGTGAACGCACTAAGTTGTGTTTTTTTACAAAATCCGCTAAAATTATTTCTAAAATTAATCTACTTGATATCTGCAGTTTAATACTGAGTATAGAAGCATAAAAGTGTCAAATATAAAACATTATTTCAGGACTACAATTACATAGTTTTAAAAACACCTAAAAAGCAATTCATTACCAAAAGTCATAGATTCATGAAAGCTTTATTATGCTCAAAGTCTTTCAGCTTCTGTGATGATTTTCCTCTTTATATAACCATAATTTTATATTAAATTTTGGCTATTTTCCCTTTAATCTTGAAGTTACCGTACTTAAATAGTAAAATGAGAAATATATATTTACTATATTGAATTCAATTGGTATTTTACATCAGGAAGTTGAGTTCAATAGATAGTGGTACATAATTCCTCGAAAGTTTAAAGAATGAATTTAAGTGTTTTTCGAGAAACATGTATATGTTTATATTCTTAGATACTGATTATATAAGGGGAGACTAATATGGGTGACAAGAAAAGGATAATGGTTGTTTTTGGCGGGCAGTCAACAGAACACGAGGTGTCAAGATTATCAGCAACATCAATAATAAATAATATCAATAGAAGTAAGTTTGATGTAAAGTTGGTTGGGATTACTAAAGAAGGAAGATGGATCTCTTACGATGGTCCAGTGGAAAAAATTGCTTCCGGTGAATGGGAAGAAATTGCAGTAAATGAAGTTGTCAAAAGTATACCTATGCGTGAAAATATTATTAATGCGATAGTAAGCCGGGGAGCTTCATCGGAAGCATTAATAGAAAATGAGAAAGAAGGACCTGTTGATGTGATTTTTCCTGTACTTCATGGCTGTAAAGGCGAAGACGGAACAATTCAGGGGCTATTTGAAATGGCAGGAATACCCTATGTTGGCTGTGGTGTTTTAGGTTCGGCTCTAGGAATGGATAAAATATATGCAAAGATTATATTTGAAAAAGCAGGAATACCTCAAGCGGATTACTTATACTTTACAAGAAAAGAAATAAAGGAAGATAGTGAACGTGCTGCAAGTTTGATAGAGCAAAAATTTGAGTACCCAATATTTATAAAACCGTCAAATGCAGGCTCTTCGGTAGGTGTATCAAAAGCTCATAACAGGAAAGAATTAATAGAGGCGTTGAATTTTGCTGCTCGCTACGATAGAAAGGTATTGATTGAAGAATTTATTAATGGCAGAGAAGTGGAATGTGCTGTTTTAGGTAACGATAATGCAATAGCATCTACAGTTGGAGAAATTTTGCCTAGTAATGAATTTTATGACTATAATGCGAAGTATATTGACGGAAGCTCTAAAACAGTTATACCTGCAAATCTTCCGGAGGAAACTATATTAAAAATAAGGGAGTATGCAGTAAAGGCCTTTAAGGCGTTAGATTGTGCCGGCCTTTCGAGAGTGGACTTTTTTGTTCACAAGGAAAGCGGAGATGTTTACATTAATGAAATAAATACTTTGCCAGGGTTTACCGATATCAGCATGTATCCCATGTT
>CAYXPB010000069.1:15759-19404 GCA_964466645.1 uncultured Acetivibrio sp.
TTAATGAAATAAATACTTTGCCAGGGTTTACCGATATCAGCATGTATCCCATGTTGTGGGAAGCTTCGGGTATTTCCTATAGTGAACTGATTGAAAGATTGATAGACCTTGCAATTGAAAGGTATAATGACAATATAAGTGTTTTATAATACAGTAGGTAATGCCGGATAGATTCAAAATGAAATAGCTAAATCTGTACAACTATAGAAAGAGAAGAGATTATATTATTGGGGGAAATACTATGGACAATAGACCTATTGGGGTTTTTGATTCTGGGATAGGAGGACTCACAGTCCTTAAAGAAATAAATAGACTATTACCTCAGGAAAGTGTTGTATACTTTGGTGACAGTGGAAGAGCACCTTATGGAACCAAATCTAAAGAGACTGTTATCAAATACACTTTTCAGGACATAAGGTTTTTACAGAATCAGGACATTAAAATGATTGTTATTGCATGCAATACTGCAAGTGCATGCAGTTTGGACAGGGTGAAACACAGTTTTGATTTCCCTATTGTGGAAGTTGTTGAACCTGGGGCAGCAGCTGCTTCAAAGTCAACTGTAAATAACAAAGTCGGTGTGATTGGTACACCAGCGACAATAAGCAGTGGCGTTTATGAAAAAGCCATTACCAGAATTGACAGCAAAATAGAGATATTTTCAAAGCCTTGTCCTATGTTTGTTCCACTGGTTGAAGAAGGATGGTGGGAAAATGATGTTGCCTTTAGAATCGCAGAGGAATATTTGCTTCCTCTAAAAGAATTGGGCATTGATACCTTGGTTTTGGGATGCACGCATTACCCGCTTTTGCAAAACACCATACAAAGAGTTATGGGTGATGAAGTTAAATTGGTAAATTCAGCTTTGGAAGTAGCTAAAGTAGTTAAGGAGGGGATAGATGCTTATAATAGCGAAAGAGATGAAAAAGTAAGTCCAGTATACAGGTATTATACCAGTGATAGTGTTGAGAAGTTTGAATCATTGGGCAATTCCATTTTAAACAGTAAAATACATTCTGCTGAAAAAGTCGATATTGAAAGGTATTAGCACTATATATAAAAGTTTATTTCTCGAAAACATTGTTTTTGAGAAGTCCTTCAAAACAATACTATGCAGCATATCTATAAAGAGAAGTTAATGTACATGTGTAAGCAGGAAAGTATTAAGTTACAAAGGACAGTTTTTTCTGTCCTAACAAAAAAAATGGAGGCGAAGCTATATGAATAAAAATGTTATAATTTCCGTTAAAGGGATTCAAACTTCCGCCAAAAAAGATACAAATACACTTGAACTTGTTACTGAGGGAAGATATTATAAAAAGGGAAGCACCTATTATGTGACTTATAAAGAAAGTGAAGTTACAGGAATGGATGGAACTACAACTACTTTGAAGATTGCTGGTGGTATTGTTACTTTGATGAGATTTGGCTCGGTAAACACTCAATTTATTTTCGAGAAGGGCCAGAAGCATATGTCCTATTATGATACACAATACGGTACGTTCACAGTAGGAGTAGTGACAAATGCGGTAACAGTAGATGTAGATGATGAAGGCGGAGAAATCAGGGTTGATTATCAACTTGAAATAGATAATAATAAGCAAGGTGGAAATGATTTTCATATGTTTATCAGGGAGGCAGGACAAGTTAATGACGAATGTAGTAGAAGTATTGAAGTGCCAAATTAGTAAAACGGTTAAAGAATCACTGTCGAAGGCTGTAGCAAGTGGAGAGTTACCGGAGTTTGAAGAGGTTGACATAGTTGTTGAAACGCCAAGGGAAAAAGAACACGGAGAATTTTCAACCAATATAGCAATGCAGGCTGCAAAGGCAGCAAAAAAAGCACCACGCCAGATAGCGGATATAATAACTAAGAATATGGATTTTGAAGGTACATATATTGAAAAGGTCGAAATCGCAGGACCAGGCTTTATAAATTTTTATCTCAATAATTTGTGGCTTTATGATACATTAAAGACTATCCAGACTATGAAAGACAAGTATGGTGAGATAAATGTAGGTAATGGCAGTAAGGTAATGGTTGAGTTTGTAAGTGCTAACCCGACAGGACCTCTTCACATGGGAAATGCAAGAGGTGGAGCTTTAGGTGATTGTATAGCTAGTGTTTTGTCTAAAGCAGGATATGATGTTACAAGGGAATTCTATGTTAATGATGCAGGTAACCAGATTGAGAAGTTTGGAATATCTCTTGAAGTTAGGTATATCCAACAATTGAAGGGTGAAGATGCAGTGGAATTCCCGGAAGATGGCTACCATGGCGAGGATATAATCGAACATATGAAAGATTATATCGCAATAAACGGAGACAAGCTTTTAAATGTTGACAGTGAACAAAGAAGAAAAGAGCTTGTGGAATTTGCTCTTCCCCTAAATTTAGAGCGTATTAGGACAGGTCTTGAAAGATATGGAGTCAAGTTTGATATATGGTTTTCGGAACAATCACTGTATGACAGTGGTGAGCTTCAGGAAACTTTAGATTTTCTTAAGAACAATGGGTACACTACCGAAAAGGATGGTGCTCTTTGGTTTAAGACGTCCGAGCTAGGTACTGAAAAAGACGAAGTAATTGTTAGGAATAACGGCTTACCAACATATTTTACATCGGACATAGCTTATCATAGGAATAAGTTTTTAAAGCGTAAATATGATAGGGTTATTAATTTGCTGGGTGCAGACCATCATGGTCATGTGGCAAGAATGAAGGCCGCGGTTAAAGCTTTAGGTGTTGATCCGGACAAGATCGATGTAGTGCTATTCCAATTGGTACGTCTTTACAGAAACGGTGAGATTGCCAGAATGTCCAAACGTACAGGAAAGTCTATATCACTTATAGACCTTCTAGATGAAGTTGGTCGTGACGCAGCAAGATTTTTCTTTAATACAAAAGCCTCGGGAAGTCATTTGGATTTTGACTTAGACCTAGCAGTTAAGGAGTCAAATGAAAATCCTGTGTTTTATGTTCAATATGCCCATGCAAGAATTTGCAGCATGTTAAAAAGACTCGAAGAAGAGAACGCAAAGCTTCAGAGTGTAGATTCAGTAGAGCTAAGCAGGCTTGTGGCAAAAGAGGAAATCGAGCTTATGAAAAAGCTTGCCGAGTATCCGGAAGAAATAAGGATAGCTGCCGAAACTCTTGAGCCTAGCAGACTTACAAGATATGTCCTCGAGGTTGCAGGTTTGTTCCACAGTTTTTATAACGCATGTAAGGTAAAAGATGCAGAAGACGATGGTTTGAGAAATGCAAGAATAGTCCTTGTAGATAGCACAAGGATTGTTATAAAAAATGTTTTGGATTTACTTAGCATAAGTGCACCGCAAAGGATGGAAAGTAAGCAGGCTTGAGAAATGTACAGAATTCTCTAAAGCTTGTTATTAAAATTTTTAGGATTTACCCAGAATAAGTGCACAAGAAGAAATGTAAGTAGATTTTATGTACAGCTGTTGGAATCATTTGATTTCAACAGCTGTTTTTGGTTTTTAAAACCTTAATTATAAATCAATTCTTTTCCTTAATCGTTGATATAATAATTAAATCTAATATAATATAGATATACAATTAAGATTCTTATGGAGGAAGAATATGAAAATTAAATGGTTTGGGCATTCTTGTTTTCTTATTACGTC
>CAYXPB010000070.1:0-10141 GCA_964466645.1 uncultured Acetivibrio sp.
AATTTGTTATTTAGATATCTTAGATTCCATTATATTCCTTCGTGAATTTGCCGTGCCCGGTTTATCATGTATTTTTCTAGTGTGGGATAAGCATAAAAGTTTGTGATAAATCCAATAGTACTAACTGTAATTAAAGGAAACAATACAAAAGCCAAAACAGGAAGAACCAAAAAGAGTATTGTAGATAGCACAAAACACACAAATAGAATACCTAGATTCGGAAAGAACTTTACGATTGAAAAAATCAAAGCATTTTTGTAAATATGCTTCAATGAAAGGTTGAAAGTTACAAGCATGGGGTAAATATAAAAGTGCATCATTAAAAACAAAACCAAAACCAAAGATATAAGGCATACAAACAATCCTACAATAATACTATTCATACCTGATTTCATTGAAATATAAATATCCGCAAGCAAAAAAATAAGAATCAAAAAATCGATTACAGATATTAAAAAACCTTGTTTAAAGTTTTTTCCGGTATGTTCTTTAAAATCCGACATAATAAATGCATGTTCCTGTCTTGAATAATTTCGTAAAACATAAGTAAAACCAGCTTGGGCGGGACCTGTTGTAATTACCGGAACACATAAAAACATTGCACTAAATGCAACAAAAGCTATAAAACTGAAGAGAGTTCCTCCTTCTTTTAAAAAGCCTTGCAAAGTGTTATAAGATAATCCAAACAAGAAATACACCAATAATAAAGCTGGTATATTAAAAAATATAAACAAAAGGTTGATTTTAATAAGATCCCAAAACCTTCTAAAGTATATTTGGAAAAATACAATTATCTTCGACTTTTCGGGTTCCTCCTTATCAACGCCTGGCCCTGGCTTGTTATAATTTAAAAAGCTAAATAGATTCCCCATATATTATTTCCCTTCTAAGATTTTAATTCTCCCTCTTCATTATAAATAGGGTAAAACTTATTGAATTCAATATACTATATTTCATACTCAAGTTCAATGAATTTAGTATATTTCCAAAAAAGTCCTTATACAAAACAAAGTGTCATTTCGTAAAGGCCTTAGAGAATGTTAACGAAGCGAAGAACAAGTCGAATCACTTTTCTTCGCGAAACGAGTTTGATTCAACCCGTAGAGAGTTTACATCCTCTTAGCCGTGGAGTTTCAGTTCTTGGAATAATCCGGTACGCTATTAAAATGTGCACCCCAACATCAACATTGAAGCTATGGAAATCCTGGATTTTATATTCGCAAAGGCAAAATTAAGTATATCAATGAAAGCTATACCCCTACGTGTTTCTACCGAAAGAAAAATTGAAATCAAGGCTGGACGCCATCCACTCTTAAAAGCTAGTACTGTGGTTCCTCTCGATTTTCATATTGGTGGAGCTACAAGAGGGGTTATAATCACCGGTCCTAATACCGGGGGAAAGACCGTTGCTTTAAAAACCATAGGTCTTTTATCTTTAATGGCACAGTGCGGACTTCATGTCCCTGCAGAGACTGGCTGCTTTACAATGAATAATTATGTATTGTGCGATATCGGTGACGGTCAAAGTATTTCGGAAAATCTCTCCACCTTTTCATCGCATTTGATAAATATCATTCAAATACTAAAGGTAGCAGATGACCAGTCAATGGTTTTACTTGAGGAATTATCGGGCAAAAACTGTCTCTTTGTTGCAACCACCCATTATCCTGAAATAAAGGAGTTTGCCAAGTCAACACCGGGTATAATCAATGCAAGGATGGCTTTTGACCGCCAAAGTCTATTACCTCTATACCAACTGGTAATCGGAGAGGCCGGTGAAAGCTGTGCCCTATATATTTCAAAGCGCTTAGGACTCCCTGATAAAATGATAGAAAGGGCAAGTTTTGCGGCCTATGGGGAAAAAATAAATATTACTTCTGACGTTATTTCAAATGAAATTGTATATGATACACAGCCGTCTAAAAAGGTTATTGTGCCTGAAGTTAAAAAAACTCCTCGGAGCTTACGCCTAAATATTGGTGACAGTGTAATCGTTTATCCACAAAAGATAATTGGAATAGTATATCAAATGGCTAACGAAAAGGGTGAAGTAGGAGTTCAAATAAGAGATAAAAAACTTCTTGTAAACCACAAAAGGCTAAAACTACATGTACCTGCTAGTGAACTATATCCAGAAAATTATGACTTTTCCATCATTTTTGAAAGCGTAGAGAATCGAAAGAAAAAACATGCTATGGCTCGTAAACATGATCCTAACACAGTGATTTATAGCCCCACTGATTCCTAATCTTCTTATTGCTGTAAATACACTTCCTATTTAGTGCCCTGCGTACGCTAAACCTGTTGCGCAGGGCACTAGTGCTTTTTAAAGATAAAAGAGGTTAAACTTTTATTTCAAAATACTTTACAATCCATATTCCAGATGCATATTTTAAAATATTATTGATAAAATTGTGTTTTAGGTGTATAATAAGCAAATGTAAATATGAACCATTGTTCAAGATGTAATGAACACTTAATACAGTGGAAATGAGGCAATTCCCTTTATTGATTACTAGAATAAAACAGACGGTTTTTTGTTAAGATGACAAATTAGCCGTCTTTAATTTTAATTATAATGAAATGAGGTAAAAATATGGACTATAAAAGGTTGGCTGATTTGCTTTTTTCAAACATCACAAATTCAGTATCCTATTATGAAGAAACGGTATTTCCAGATAGAAAACTAAGCGAAGGTGCAAAGGTCACAAGACTTGCACCAAGCCCTACAGGCTTTATTCATCTGGGCAATCTTTACGGAGCTTTCGTAGATGAGCGTTTAGCCCATCAAAGTAACGGAGTTTTTATGCTTCGTATAGAGGACACTGACGAAAAACGTAAAGTAGAGGGTGCAGTAGAACTTATCATTTCCTCCTTAGAGTACTTCGGCTTAAAGTTTGACGAAGGAGCAGGCATTGATCGCGAAATAGGTAACTATGGTCCCTATTATCAAAGCAACAGGGCAGAAATCTATCAGACTGTTGCAAAATATTTGGTTGAAGCTGGCAAAGCTTACCCCTGCTTCTGTTCCGAAGAGGAATTAGAAGAAATAAGGAATCAACAATTAGCCGAAAATGTAACTACGGGCTACTATGGCAAATGGGCGAAATATAGAGATTTGCCTTTAGAAGATATACAAAAACATTTAGATAACAACGAGAGCTTTGTGCTTCGTTTTAAATCTATGGGTAATCCTGAAGTGAACTTTGAAATTGAAGATGCCATAAGAGGTGTTCTTTCTATCCCTGAAAACAATCAGGATGTAGTTATTCTAAAAGCTAACGGAATACCCACCTATCATTTTGCCCATGTGGTGGATGACCATTTGATGAAAGTCACCCATGTTGTAAGAGGAGAAGAATGGCTTTCAACCCTGCCAATACACTATGAACTTTTTAAAACCTTAGACTGGAAGCTTCCTGTATACTGCCATACAGCTCACTTGATGAAAATAGACGAAGGTGTAAAAAGAAAACTTTCAAAGAGAAAAGACCCTGAGTTAGGATTAGAGTTTTATATGAAATTGGGGTACCACCCTGCAACTGTTAGAGAATACCTTTTAACAATTTTAAATTCCAACTTTGAAGAATGGCGAATCGCAAACCCTGACGCAAATATTTTCGATTTTGAATTTAGTTTGGAGAAAATGAGCAATTCCGGTGCACTTTTTGATTTGAACAAGCTAAATGATATAAGCAAAAACGTTATGGTTAAAGTCCCTGTAGAGGAAATCTATGACTTCCTTCTAAAATGGGCAGAGGATTATAAGCAGGAAATAGTAAATCTTTTAGTTAATCAAAAGGATGATGTATTAAAATTGTTAGCAGTAGGCAGAGATTCCGACAAACCTCGTAAGGATCTTGTTTATTGTGAACAAATATTTGAATTTATCAGCTATTTCTTTGACGATTACTTTAAAATTGTTGACAATTATCCTCAAAACATAGATGCTTCAGAGGCCAAAAAGTTACTTACAGCTTATCTTGAAACCTATGCCCACACTGATGATCAAACTCAATGGTTTGATAAAATTAAAGAACTAGCTACTGCAAACGGATACGCAGCTAAACCAAAGGACTATAAGAAAAATCCCGAAATGTACAAAGGTCATGTTGGTGATGTAAGTACTGTAATCAGGATTGCCCTTGTTGGTCGAAGCACTTCACCGGACATCTGGGAGCTTCAACAGATTATGGGAGAATCAAAGGTGAGAAATAGAGTTCAAAGTTTGATATAAACATTATATACTTTGCTATAATCTAACTAAAACGCCAGTTAAGAGAATTACTCCTTGACCGGCGTTTTTAATTTTTAGCAATATTACCAAAAATTTGATGATATTTTCATTATAACTATTTTATTGGTTATTTGAAAAACAATCTTTCAACACAATTTTATGCAATATTCAACGATTTCTTGGGGCATTTTTCAACGCACACGTTGCATTTTAAGCAATCAGCATCTGTGACTTTACCTTGATTCTTATGACTTAATACATCTATTCCTATCGGGCAATTCTTTGAACATATTTTACAGTCAACACATTTATCTCTTTCAAAAGAAACCTGTTTCATTTTTGACTTAGCAAACTTTGATTTAGAAACGTAATGTGCCATAGTCCCCATAGGACAAATCATACACCAGGTTCTCTGATTGAAAGCTATACCTAAAATCACTGTAATCACTGTAGTTATAATAATAGTTCTTATAAAAACATAAGCCACGCTTAAGAGGCTACCCCATGCGAATACCATCTGTATTGCAAAAAACCCCATTACTATGGAGAAAAAAATCAATCTAAACCACGTTTTTTTTAAAACCTTAGGTACAGGTCTTTTCATACTTATCTTTGAAAGTATTACATCGTTAAAACTTCCCCTAGGACAAAAATTGCCACACCACATTCTACCTCTGAATATTGCAACCACTGAAGGTGCCAACATGCAAATCAATGCTGCTAAACCTATCAACGGATAGAATATCCCTACTACACAATAAACTGCCAACAGAACCCACGCCCATTTATGAATAAACTTTTTAATACTGTCCATTAAAACCACCCCTAAAATTTTTTATATAAAAATCAGAACATTTAAAAATTTACATCCTTTGCATCGTGAAATAATGTTCCTATCTACGGAAGCTTAAAAGCTTCCATAATGAGCTTTATGCCTTAAATATTATCTTTTCAAAGACTTACTACATTACATACCCATACAGGGTATGTAATAAACAAAAATTTTACTTTGATTAAATTAGTCCATTTGAGTATTTTACCTGTACAATCACTTAGTTACAATTTCATATGGCCAGTCATTTATGCCTCCTAGATTATATACTTGAGTATAGCCCAATCTAATTAAAGCTGCCGAAGCTTCAACACTTCTTCTACCACTTCTGCAATAAACGAATATCGGTGCATTTTTGTCTGTAATTCTTATTTCTGCTTCCCTTTCAATTAAGTCCAAAGGTATTAACAAACTATTTGGAATATGTGCAACGCTATACTCTTGAGGTGTCCTAACATCTAGCAACACTACTCCTTCCTCATTTTCCATTCGATGTTTTGCTTCTTGCGGGCTTATATTTCCATATGTTATAGCTTTTACTGGATCTGCTGCTGCAACTTCTGCATTAGTATCATTTCTTGTCTTATTAATTGGTATATTGCAAGCAGCGAACCCAATACCTACTAACGATGCCACAATAATAAATATAGTCTTTAACATAAAAATCCCTCATTTCTTTTATCACATAAGGCCAAATTTTAAATCTTATCCTTTAAGTTAAACTATTTCTTAATATTCATATATTACAATATTATAATATATATTATACACTATCTCCATTAAATTTCAAGTAGGTAGATGCTTAAGTGTGCAATTTTAATAGTTCACCAAATTATTTAACCTCTTTCGAACTAAGCGAAAGAGGTTAAAACTGAGAGTTATGGTCTTATATTAGAATTGAAACCGCAATACTATTGTCTTAAACTACTTAACCCTATCTGCATAGTGAATCCAGCTTATCTCTTTAGTCGGACTAAAATTATTGCGCCAAGTATAATTGCCACAACAATAACCGTAATATTGAAAACAAGCGTATAATCCGCTTCTTTTTCTTTCTGTATGGGTTGGGAAACAGAAACATTTGAGATTTCAAGTCTGTCAATTTGCTGCCTCAAAACATCACTTTTATAGTTAGCTATATCATAGGCTGGCTTTTGAATGGCATCATCCTCACCAAATTCCATCACAAATGCCTCCCCTGTACTTCCGTCAAAAACAAGTTCATCGGCGTAGTACTTAACAGCAACTGAAGATATTTGTATAGGTTTGTCATCCTTATTGTATATAACAACCGTAAATATATCGCTCTTCGAAACATACTGATTCATTTGTAGGATTGTGTCGCTGTAGCTTTCATTTCCAAAGGATAGATTATATATTTCTTCAATCCCATTAGGTGTAGAAGCATCTCTTTTAAAAATATCATCCGACGTTATCGTAATTTCATCAAGTCTCAAGTTTGTAAGACCCGAAATATTAATATGTGTTTCTTTTCCCTTTTCCTCAACAGTATATTCAGGCATCAATTTTTCAATAAAATAATCGGTTTTGCTTTTTTCTTCACTGTAATACAATTCTACATTATCAAAGGAAAGCTTCTCAAGGTTATTAGAAAGTTTAAGCCTGTAATGGGTATACTTTTGAGTGGCACTAAATTTTATCTCAAGGTTACTGTTATTATCTACATTATATATGGTATCCTCTTGAATATTTGTCCATTTCACCCCATCATAGCTTCCCGATACATTCACTCTCTTAGCAAAACCTTCGTTTTTGGTATTTAAAACTATTGAAGTGGCCAAAATATCATGATCATAATCTTTGTCAATTTTATAATCAAAGTAAAAGAAATCATCCTTTTCGAAAGAATCTATCATAACCATAGGATAAATGTAGCTTTCTCGGTTGGAGCTCGAATAACTTGAATTAATGAAATAGGGAATAATATTGCCCTTTTCATCTTTTAACCTTATATCTGACAAATCATTGTTTGCAAGGTTGTATACCTGAGGTGTCAAGCGAAGGAGCTTGTATTTATTTTCACCCTTATTCACTATTTGCGCCGTATGAGCAAACACATTAGTGCAAAGTATACAAACCATAAAAAATATAGTAAATGCCTTTTTAATCATCCTTATTCACCCTTTCAACTGTCTCAAGTTTCTTACTGAAATACGTATAGACAAACGATATCGCAACAAGTGATATTCCAAGGGCAAAGTATGCTACAATCTTGCTTCCTGTATTTAAATAGGATAAATCAATTAAAAATAGCTTTGCAACCGACATCACCGAAAGACCTAAGCCAAATCTACGGATAAAAGTATATTTCTTAATAAATCCGAAAACAATCCACAGCAAGGCTGTCACTGCGTATATTATGCTTATTGCCATATTGGAGAACTCTAAACCTAGCTGAACTGTGAGGTTTTGTGTCAACAAAAGTACAAAAAACGAAGAAACTATTAAAGGATACCACTCCACTTTTAGCTTTTCACCCATAACAAAACTCTTTGTAAGGTCGTTTACAGCAAATACTGCCAACAAATTAGCAAATATCAAAGCAAGGGTGCCTATAACCTTTAAACTTAAAGGCATAACGCCTTCACCAGAATAATAAAAAATATAGTTACTGTTAAGCACAAGGACTGATAGAGCTCCAATAAAATATAGCAAACTTGAAATAATTTTTGTACCCAAATCCGCAATGCGCTTTATTCGTGTTAATCCATAGGCTAAAAGAAAGGTTTCTGTTATAAAAATGGTAAACGACAAGCTGTCACTAATATTATATGCTCCCGGCATTGACTGTTTCAGTAATTCTCCTATTTTGACCGATGTATACAAAGCATAAAACCAAAGATTCACAGTCACTGCATATTTATATACTTTTTGAAAGGCTCCATACTGCTCATTTTTATAAATATATGCCACTAGTATAATCAAACTTCCCAATGTCATTGCTAAATATTTGTAGGCAAAGAGGTTATCAACTTCTAGTAATACATCTAGTAAAATAAACGAGACAAAGCAAAGGTAGTTTATTATAAATCCAGTTCTTTTGAAATTCTTTTCCTTTTGCAAAATACCGTAGATGGTAAGTGCCACACCTTCAACAAGCCATCCTAAGCTGACCCAAGCCTTCCCGAACTGGAAAGGAATAACAAGAACTACAAAGGCCAAACCAGTGAGATAAAATAAAGCTGTTGCATGCTTTTCACTTTCAAATTTCTTTTCAATTATTCTTCCCACAATCAAATAGATAACCGCAAACAAAAGTGAAAGAAGCCCTGTAAATTTGTCCATATCAAACTCATAAAAGGCAACATACATTATAATTGAACTTACCAAAGTATTAATACTAAGTAGAACCACATCAGCTTTCTTAAATTTCTTAGTCGTTATATATGTAGATACAATCGGTATTGCTGTATAAACCAAAAATGCTGCAATAATGTAGCCTAACATAATGATATGATTAAATCCATAGTCCAGCTTTCTAATCTGTAAAATGGTACTATCCACTATATAAATTGTACCAATTATATTTAGAGCCAAACCAATGAAAGACGATATCTGCCACTTTTTATTAAAAGAAATACCTAATGCAAATAGGTTCAGCACCATAAAATAGACCATAGCACCATATATCATTGTTAAATTGCCGCTGATTGAAAATATGGGAAGGTAGCCTCCTATTAGTGCAAAAGTAGCCACTGTCTGTGAATTGTACCTTAGTGAAAGTATAAATGAGACCGCTGTCACCAATAAACAAATGATAATTGCCGGATACATGGACAGTATTTTAAGTCCAAAATAACTTACCGACATAGCTACATACAAAACTGCTACCCCACCGGATGTAACGCCCAATGAAAACACATTAGGCTTCTTCTTGTTTAGAATTTCACCAATCACAAGCATGATGCCACCTAAAGCAAACATGCTGATTCCCTTTAGCATATCGGTAAGTCTTGTAAAGGTATATTGAGATGCAGCTATTACGCCTATTATAATGAGAAAAATACCTATTTTGTTTATGAGGTTTTGACCTACAAAAGCCTCTATATTGTTCTTCTTAGATATAGCATTTATTTGTTCTTCAGTAATCTGTTCATTTTTTAGTGCTTCAAAATCTTGCTTTACATTTCCGGAGAGAGCATTGTTATCCTTTGTATATTTTAATTTTGCCTGTGTAATTTTTTCATTTAATGCATTAGATAGATCTTTCAATTGGGTATATATCTCGTCTCTCAGGTCAACATGGTTTTTCTGGAGTTCTTTATTTATTTGATCAATTCGGATTTTTACATTTAGTTCGAATTGATTAAGTTTGTTCATTCCCTGCTCTCGATTTGATTTAAAATAAACGTCCAGCTTCTTAGCCGATAGATTAAGTATTTTAAGCCTTTCGCTGTATATTTGCTCATAAAGTGCATTTTTAATTCCTGCATTTTCATCCCTTGCTGCTTTTAGTTCAAGCTTTATTTTTTCATGTTCTGCTTTAAGTGTAGTAAGCTCATCTCTAAGAAGCGTGTTTTCCTTTGTCAGATCAGTGTTTGCAAGAACTTTAAGCTCATTCTCTAGCTGCAAAATGGTTTCTTTTTGTGACTTTAAAATACTTTCGAGATTGTCAGTTAACGCCATATTTTCCTCCTTGTGGTTTGAGAATTTGTATATGGAATTGTACAAGCATTGTAATAAATAGGCTAACAGTGTCTTTCATAAATATTCTTTATGAGAGATGTGTTAATTAGTAGTATTATAGCATAATTTTACACTATAATAGTAATTTAATCAACGCTAATGTGTCCCATGCTATTATTCTTTCCCCTACATCGGTTTCAAATATTAATGTTAAGTTTATTGGTCTTAATATAATCAGAGAAGTGAAAATGCTAATGCATCAGGCTGGGTTTTGACAGAAGACATCTCAGTAAATATGGTATATTCAATAAACGACGTGGGTAAATTTATATCTGACAACAAAGAGCTTTTAGATCAGTATATTACTTATAAAAAACTAATTATAAAAATAGATATAGATTAAAAGCTATCATCAAAATATTTAA
>CAYXPB010000070.1:10151-18910 GCA_964466645.1 uncultured Acetivibrio sp.
CCAAACATGAAAAAACTAAGCCCTAAATACAGACAATATCAGGCTATGATAGAGACTGCAAATGAGACTCTAACATAGCCTGATATAGCCAAATGGAACGAGAAATCTTAATAAAATTAGTTGTCAATACTTATAGAAATATTGTTCCCTATGCCAATAATGTTATTATTCCCTACAAAAGGAGAATTATCTATGACAATAGAGTTGTCAGTGTTGTCTGAATCATCTTTTGCATTGTTTTTTTTATTAGCACTATTTAAAGCTTTCTTGTCTGATTCGCTCACATTCTTTTTATCAGTACTCTTCTTAACAGTGCCTTTTTGCTCTTCGGTTACTACCTTGCTATTGGATTTATCGTCTGTCTTTGAAGGCTCTGATTTTTGAACAGTAGAGTTTTCATTTTTTTTCTCTATTTTCTCACGCGTCTTGACAGGTTGTTCACTTACCTGTAGCTCTATTTTCCCGAGTTCTGTTTTGAGTTTTTCAGGCTCGAAGTTTATCTGCTCTATTTTACTTTCACAATTTAAAACTGATTTTTTGTCTATAGCCTGGCTTGTACTTCCGGCATTAAAGGAATATAACCCTGCAAATAGCAAGACAACAATTACACCTAAAGCACTTGCATAGGTAACCTTTTTCTTTACGGGTGCATTCATAATACCCATTCTAAAACTTCCGATGCCTTTTAATACTATGTTGCTTTTTTCTCCTTCTTCATTAGACAGGGTTAGGTTAAGTTCTACCTCTCCTGTATAATCCCCATTCTTATCATAAGAGAAGAGCTTCATTGCATCAAGCTTTTTAAGGTTAGAGGCTTTGTCTGGAGGATTTGAAGCTTCCTGAAGGACATCGTTTCCAGCCGTAGCAACGTTTAAAACCTCCGATAAAAACTCTTTAAAATTAGAGATTTTGAGCAGTGAACTTTTAATGCTTTCAGTTAAATTAGAATTTAAAATAAGAACTTCAATTTCGTTTCTAATAATCTTACGCTGCATTTCCGAAGACTCTTTATATGTAAATTCGACAATTTTTGATAAATCCTCAATTAAAGGCTTTGATTTGCCATTCTTCCATTTTGAAATTATAGAGGAATCCTTTATAAGGTAGCAATCTGCGAGTATATTTCCTTTTTTCTTAGTAGTTTTAAATATCAACTCTAGTACATTGCGCAAGTCTAAAATATTGTTTTTCATTGTGTTCCTCCCCTTTGCAGCTCTTATTTATTTTTCATAATATATCTAATCTGCATAATAAACATTTTACCATCTTATTTTTTATAATAAAAGCGAATTTTATATTAAGTTATACTTTCTGATATTTTCCTGAGCGAAAACTGAATCCGGCTTGAATCTGGAATATTTTTGAACTTGCGTATTGAACCTCCTGCACAAAACAAAAAACAGCACTATAAACTTAAATTACTCTTTTCAACCTTTCCAATTAACAATAAATTGGTCAATTTCCAAAAAATTTTCTGAACCTTCTAACACCGCCTCAAATTTTTCTCTATACTTATTTAGTGTCAGAATGCATTTTATTTCATAATGTTCAACTATGCTCCGCAGCTTATGTTCACCCATATTCATATATACAGGCACTATAGTTCCGCCAGCTCTGTTAATTGCAAAAAAGCTTTCAACAAACTCAATACTATTATCCATAGCTAAAAGCACATTATTGTTTGCAATTCCTTCACATTTAATCATTTCCTGTGTAATTAATTCAACATTATCATTTAATTGAGCATATGTTTTTACTATACCGTCACAAATAACAGCCTTTTTATTTGGCCATTTCTCAAATGATTCATTTAAAATATCAAAAATCATTTTCCATCCCCCAAAAAATATAAGTTGATAATTATGGAAACTCTTTTGCGCTAATAAGACAAATATGCCGCCCTGAAATCATTATATATCACTCTTTTTTGATTCCTGCCGTCAAAAAAGAAATATTATTATGTTTTAGGAAATTTCTCCTAGGGATGTGTCAACTGCCATGTAGTCCTGAAGTTGCAGACATGAATGGGGATGGTATGATTAATTCAGTTGACTTGAGATATTTTGGACTTTTGCTTTTAGGAAAGATTTGAGACTGTTATTACTAGGATATAGTGTATGTAGAACATAATATCCCACCTTCTTATTACGCTTGCCCTACATGAAATAAAAGCTCTGCCTGTTTTAACTTGGGCAGAGCTTTTATTTACAGGTAAAGTAACAAATACTTCCCATGTAGACATTTACCTTCCTTTGTGACCTTGGTATGGTCTCTAGTGTCCACTTCCGACTTTTCAGTATTTCCAGTAATCTTTAAGAAGCCTTATTATATCATCATTGTCCAGAGAAGAGACAGATGTTATTTTCCCATCTTTCAGGTAATATTTATTAATTAGTTCATCAAAATAATTATTATGGGCTGCTTTTCTCACTTCATTACTGATATAATCATACGTTTCGTTTTTTAGTACAATTTCATTCTCCCACAAAATAAATTGGCCATATAAAGAAAAGAATCCTTTCTGACAATTAACATATGAGCCTATATTGCTTTTGTACTCATAGAACCCCGAATAAATACCATACTTATTAAACAATAAATGAGACGCCTTAAGCCACTCTACTCTATTGTATACAGTATTTGCTCTTGTTATTCCATAAATAGCTACCAGGGGCGAATTCATGTTTTTATTTACCCATTCTACTCTCTTCCTAAGGGCAGCTTCCATACTTGCGGAATCAAAACTGCCAATTCCGCTGTTAGTATAATCTAATGGCTCGAAAAACTCAAAAGAATAAGCTGTGTTGGAGGAATCAACTTTAACAAAGCCGGTTTCCCATGATATTCCCTGTTCTCCTTCATCTATTTTCAATTGTTTATTTCTATCATAATAGGTTTCTCCTGGGCTAACTTCCCTACTTGTATATTCAGGAACAAAAATTATGTGCTTATTATCCACCGACCTTATTTTATTACATAAATTGTTTAGCTTCTTCTGAAATTCATCAATACCACCTTCTTCATTAGATGGTACTCGTGGTCTGTTTATTAGTCCGTATCCTGCAAATCCTTTGGTTTCTTTCAGTTCTCCAGCTAAGTAAATCCACATATATAGCCATTGAGAATAAAAGCCTTCATCTTCAAAAACCGTTTTTAACCTTTGGGAACCTGGTTTGTAGGCATCATAATAATCTCTTTGGGTATCAAGTCCTGGTGCTATCATAAGGGAAACAACAGTATAAATATTCATACTGGCAAATTTCTCTATATCTCTTTTTAACTTGGTAATATTTTTCTTTTTATCCGGATTGTCATCAGCAAAAAGTTGATAATTTATGCCATAACTTACATAATTACATCCTAACTCCTTAATCTTCTGAAAATCATCTTCCTTTAGCACCCATTCATCCTGTTCTAAAGGGTATACATTGGTGTATTCACCTTGTTCTCGCAATTTTTCAGATACTCCGTTTACCCCGTTTCCCCATACATTATTGTTTAAATGTATACCTTTTAAAGGTATTTCATAACCATCTTCATTTATAATGCGGTTTCCATCAGTACGAAGTACGGTTATAGGCATATTGGTATTCTTTTCTATATTATCAGTAATTAAAGGAAAAATGTTTAACCCAACAATAACCAAAATAAAAATTGAAGCAATTGCAGATATAGGCTTAAAAGCAGGCTTGATTTTATCAAAAATATTAATTAACTTAAAACTTTTTTTCGGTCTTTGATATCGATTTGAATTGATTCTGTCAGAGATTTGACTGTAGAAATCCGTTGTTATTACAGGTTCCTGTGATATAAAGTTTTTAGAAAAGTTAAGCATTGATAAAAGTCTTTTACATTCTTGGCATGTCTCTAAGTGCTTCTCAATTTCTTGCATTTTTTCTATACTATAAACATGCTCCTGATATTTTATAATTTCATCACAATATTGGCATCTCATAATTACTACCCCCTCCTTCTCAATTCATTAAATTTATCCCAAAGTGAATTTTTTGCTCTATGTGCTTTCATTCTAGCGGCCTCCGGTGTTATACCTACGATTTCTGCAATTTCATTATATGAAAAGTCCCTTATGTACCTAAGAATCAATATTACTTTTTGTTCTTCCTTTAATTTATTAATAATGCGGACAATATCCATATAGTTTTCCTTTAGCTCAAAAATAATGTCCGGAGAGCCCAAATTGCTAATTATATCTTTGTCAAATTCATCTATGGAGACGTACATAAGTTTTCGTTTCTTTTTATTATATGCTGTTTTAAAAGTGTTTAAAGCAATACGGTATATCCATGTGGAAAAGCTGTAACGACTGTCATATCTGTAGAGATTATTGTATACTTTTATAAAAACATCCTGTAAAATCTCTTCAGTGTCCTCTTTAGAATATGTCATTTTATATATAAAGTTATAAAGTTGATTTTGATAGGTATGTACAAGTTTAGGAAAGGACTCTGAATCGCCCTTAAGTATATTTGAAACCAACAAATTTTCAATTCCCAACTCAATTCCCCCCACACAATTTGGAAATATACTGCACTTTAATATTTTTCGTATATTTTCCCTTATGAAATTATACTAAATAAAATTCATTAGTGTAACGTTTTAGAAAAAGTTTAATTAAAAAAGCCAGATACATCTATAGCTTCTTACTCAAGCATGGGTGTTAATTCAAAGGCAAATGCATCATATCATTGCATCCGACTTCTTTAGTGACTCTGTTTGCCCAATGTTAAGTAAGAACTAGTTGATAAAATCTGGCTTTATGCTTTTTAAAATTGATCTTATTCCAAGACTCCATTTGAAGTCCCGATGTTTATCTTTTAGCTAAACATGTTCACTTGAAGTACATAAATAATATTGTTAGGTAATGTACTTCTGTTTTATTTCTTGGGCTCTAATACAACTGTTGTTAATGAATAGGGGGCTACTGTCTGTGTAAAAGTATTTCCTGCTGTGCTTAAAGCTTCAGTTTCTATTGATTTGCTTTCCTTGCCGAAGCTATATACAAGCCCATATCCAGAAGGGTTGAATCCGGTTATGGAAATATTAACATCATATGCTTTATCCGGACTTTTATTTATTAAAAGTACCGAGAGTTTTCCATTTGCTTGTTTTACAGCATGTACAGTTACTAGAGACTGGTCTGAGGATGCAAAAACAAATTTATCTCCTGGAGTTGCAAGGTAGTTTAGCATCTTAAGTCCATACCAAACGGGATAGGGTGTATCGAGTGGCGGTGCTACAGGTTCTACAAGATTGCTTTTTCCCGTTGGCCAGCCGTCTTTTACATAATCTGCTCCCATACCGTTTGCCAGTATTCCCCAGTCTCCATAATTTGTGTCTCCATATAGGGAAGAACTATTGTTTCCTTCAACTACAGGCCCTAAGTGAAGGCTTTCCCAGGTAACATTTGACGCTCCGTTTTTAAGCCATGATGCGTAATTATCAGCGATAAACAGTGAACTAACAACACTTAGCTGTTGTTTGCTGCCAGGTGGAAGAGACGAATTGGTTTCTGTTACCCATATTTGTACCTGGTCTGCTTTGGCTCCGCAGTATTTATTCAACAGGGTACAGAGTTCTGAAATCTTATTCCCTATGTCATCTGTACAGCTTAAAAGATATGAATCGCTTTCCTGCATTGGTTGCTGGGGATAAAAGTGGATTATGACAAAATCAATTTGGGTACCCAATATTGATAGTACTGTGCTGTTCCAGTCAGGAGTAATTCCCCCTGGCCAGTCTCCGGGTATAATAAGGGGAATGCCAATTTTAATGCTGGGATCTACTGCTTTCATGGCTTTAATATAATTTAGTGCATTGGTGGCATATCCGGTGGGACTTTTATCTTCATGGAGGTCAACACTCCACTTGCTACCATAGAAACCATTTCCATAAATCTCATTTTCGATTTCCCAATATTTTACGTTGTAGTTTTGGGTTTTATTTGCGTAACTTACCCAATCTGCAGCTTCTTCCGGAGTACCTGAACCGTAATTTACTGTAACAAGAGCTTCGGCCTTTGAACTTTTTACCATGGTCATGTAATCGTCGAATTTTGCATTTGGTGCCAGCCAGATTTGCTGGGGATTCGGGTCTAGTGTATGAGTCTTCCAATGGTACTGGTCTGAGGGTATTCCGTCGGGATACCGGCATACTTTTAACCCTGCATCCATCAATCTGCCTGGTAAATCTTTCCCAAGAAGGAATTCGTCAAATATTCCCGTATTTACACCAACTCCAGTATCTGCAAATAAATTCAGATTCTTAGTCCCATCAATTGAAACGGAAGCAGACGCATTGGATGAGACAGGGGTTATGGCAGGATAATTGTCGGGAGTTCTGTTAAAATTTTTTGCTGCCAGCATAATGTCCATAAAATTGATTGCTCCATCCATGTTTAAATCTCTCACAGTGCGGTACCCTTTACCTCCTGAAATACAGTTAAAACTGATAGCTATGTCAATTATATCTTCCAAATTTATTATGTTGTTTTGAATTCCTTTTATAGGCATATCCCCAACCCATAAGTTAACTGGTGAGCTTGGAGAGCCTATTGGGGAGCTATGTGTGCCGGGTATTCCGGTAATTGTTCTCGCCAGGTATCCAGGTTTAAAAATTTTTATATTATAATTGTCTTTTGTCATTGGAATTCCTTCAAGCTTAAAATATCCGGAAGAATCACTTAAAACACTGCCAGAAGTACCTGGTACTTCAATTTTAAATCCTGCTTTAATATTTTTATTGCTAGATACTACATCAGCATTTACATAACCCGATATAGTAATTTTACTTGGGGTGGGGGTGGATGTAGGTGTACAAGGTGAGATTGTTGGTGTATTTACAGGATTTCCAGAGGAACCAGGGTCAAGGCCTATGACTTTTAAGTTATCCAGGTAGAATGTATCGGAGCCTTCATTCCCAAATGTAAAATGTATATTATTGAGCTTGTCTAAATCGAAGGTTTCGCTCATGTCCTCAACAGGTGGTTGATGATCCAGCCTTTTGATAAAGCTCTTAAAAGGAATTGTAACGGTTGACCATGTATTTGATGGAGTTATTGAATACTCCCAATGTTCGCCGTCCTGACCGGATATTGTACCTGTTTCAGTGATAATCAGTCTTATGGGATTTGAATTCTCTGATTTTATATCGAAGGAAATCTTTTGCCAAGCAGACCAGTCTCCATCTGGAACCAAAGTTGCAACACCCCAGTAGCCTATATTTGAACCTGTGTAACTAACTTTCATTCCTCCTCCGCTGTGGTTACCCTCAGATAAGGCACTTGAAACTGATGCCTGCATACTGTAAGGCTGCCAGTATTTTATTTGTGTTTCATCCTCAAAATCCAACAGAAGTTTTTCTCCTGTTGCAGGAGTTGAAAGAATTTCTGTAGGTTTTGGGGTAGATGTGGGAAGAGCAGTACTGGAAGTTGTGACAGGTGTGTTTATCACTGCATCCAGTATGTGCTTATCAAACAAACCCGTAGACCTGTTGTAAAAACACATATCGTATTGTGCTGTTCCTATAGTGCCATTATCCCATACCGAAAAGGCAAAACCATGCCTCAGGGCTTCATCTGAAATGTAATCATAGTACTTGATTCTCGATTCCCTGTCTGCATAATCCATTACAGCAAATTCACCCAGCAATACCGGTATATTGTTTTTTAAAGACCAGTTCTGGACTTTATCAAAAATAGTTTTTACTACCAGCTTGTCTTCATCACTGCCCCACGTGCCCAAGCTGAGGTGGGTGAAACTTTGTGGATCATAGAAGTGAAATGTGCCGATTATATACGGATCTGAAGGTATGTCCATGCTTGAAATAAGCGTATTATAATCGTTCCATTTCCCGCCCCCGATAATAACATATCTTGCAGGATTCTTTACCCGAATAATTTCAAGAATCCTGCTGTTCATATCGTTAATCTCGTCATTTGTAATATTACCAAAAGGTTCATTGCAAATCTCAAAAACCAGGTTTTCAGATTTGTCCTTGAATCTGACGGAGACTTGTTCCCAAAGTTTTTCAAATCTTTCAATATTCCCACTGTAATTTTCTTTAATCCAATCATCGTGATGGGAATTCAATATTGTTATAAATCCCCTTGACAGAGACCAATCGACAATCTGTTCCACCCTGTCAAGCCAGGTAGCATCGATTGTATAAGGGTACTCTGTGCTCATATGTTTATCCCATCTTACAGGAATACGGACACTATCAAAACCAGCTGTTTTAAAATCATCAAAATAGTATTCCTTTGCTGCTGCTGCCCACTCACCCTCATATGGGGATTCCAATGTACAACCCAGGTTAATTCCCTTGGACATTCTTTTAATCATATCCCATGAGTTTGAATCAGTTATTGAATAACTGCTGGTGGTAAAGTTGAAAAATGTTGCACAAAGCACAATAAATCCAAGCATTAGTACGATTTGACTTCGCATATGTAAACCCCTCCTATAGTTTTTTCTTAAGCCCTTTTATTTTGTTGATAGTCTAGGAAAATAATAAAGTGTTTTCATCCTGACGCGTCAAAGAGGATCAAAACTTCAGTAGTTTATTTTCCCTTTATAAGGTTTACTAATAAAAAGATGTACGTGTAACGCTTTTAGATAAAATTTTGAAAACAAATATCAATATTGCAAACTTTTTGTCTGTAACTTTATTTGATTTTATAATATAGTAACCAATGTCATCAATTTAACATTCCATAAAATTACAGCACATCCTTCATGTTC
>CAYXPB010000071.1:0-18845 GCA_964466645.1 uncultured Acetivibrio sp.
CGATAGCTCATTTGAGACCGAGGACCAATACCTTTTCAGCAGTGTTTAGAATTAGGTCACTGGCAGCCTATGCTATACATAAGTTCTTTCAGGAGAGAGGATTTGTATACGTTCATACTCCAATTATAACAGGAAGTGATGCCGAAGGTGCCGGTCAAATGTTCAGGGTTACAACGCTTGATATGAACAACCTGCCGAAAAATAAAGAGGGAGCTGTAGAATATAGTGAGGATTTCTTCGGAAAGGAGACAAACCTTACGGTTAGCGGACAGCTTGAAGGTGAAACCTATTGTATGGCCTTTAGGAATATATATACTTTTGGGCCGACTTTCAGAGCAGAGAACTCAAATACTGCAAGACATGCGGCAGAGTTTTGGATGGTAGAACCGGAAATAGCTTTTTCAGATCTCTCTGATGATATGGAACTTGCAGAGGATATGCTTAAGTTTATAATAAACTATTGTATGGAAAATGCACCGGAAGAGATGGAATTTTTCAATAGTTTTGTTGATAAGACCTTGTTTGAAAGGCTAAATAATATTGTAAACTCTAAATTTGCACATGTAACATATACTGAGGCAATTGAGCTGCTTAAGAAAGAAAAGGACAAGTTTGAGTACCCTGTTGAGTGGGGAACTGACCTTCAGACAGAGCATGAAAGATATCTTACCGAGCAGATTTTTAAAAAGCCTGTGTTTGTGACGGATTATCCAAAGGAAATCAAGGCTTTCTATATGAGAATGAATGATGACAACAAGACCGTTGCTGCTATGGATCTTTTGGTGCCTGGAGTAGGCGAAATAATCGGAGGAAGCCAGAGAGAAGAAAGACTTGATCAGCTTGAAAAGAGAATCGCTGAGCTTGGACTTCATAAGGACGAATATTGGTGGTATTTAGACCTTAGAAAATATGGAGGAACAAAACATGCAGGGTTTGGGCTGGGCTTTGAAAGGGCTATAATGTATATTACGGGAATGTCTAACATAAGAGATGTTATTTCTTTCCCAAGGACTGTTAATACTGCTGAATTTTAGTTAACAATAACTCCGTTGGATTTTTGTTTATGAAGGGTCTGGGTTTGTCAATAATTCAGATCCTTGATATAAATTATATTGGCATACTAGTTTGGAAGTTTTGTAAATATGTTAAAAATATCGCATAATCAATTTGTTATATGTTCAAATTTTGGGGTATTAATATATATTAGCTTATGTATTTAAATGTGTACAAGTATTACAAGGGCGTAAGGGTGTACTTTTTCCTGCGCTTTTATTTTACACCACTTTAGGTTAAGTGAAATAGGCAAAATCGTAAGGGCTCGATGCCCAGTAGATTTTATTATTATGTTTGGGGGTAGTATAGTAAATGAGAAAGACCAAGATAATTTGTACTTTAGGTCCAGCAGTAGACAACGAAGATACTTTAAGAAAGTTGATGCAAAAAGGTATGGATATTGTCCGGCTGAACTTCTCTCATGGGACTCATGAGGAGCATAAAATACGGGTTGAACGTTTTAAAAAGATTAGGGAAGAGCTGAAATTACCTATACCGTTGCTTTTAGATACAAAGGGTCCGGAAATAAGGTTGGGTAACTTTGAGGATGGAGAAGTAGTTCTAAAAGAAGGGGAACGGTTTATTTTAGTTAATGATGATATACTTGGTGATATAAGTAAATGTTCTGTATCCTACAAGGAATTATATAAAGATGTGAATAAAGGAACAAGGATTCTTATCAATGATGGTTTGGTTGAGCTTGAAGTACTTAATATTAAAGGTAAGGATATTATATGTGAGGTTTTAAATGGTGGAATCATTGGAGACCGTAAAGGGGTAAATGTTCCGGAAGTTGAAGTTAATCTTCCCTCACTTACTGAAAAAGATATAGAGGACATAAAGTTTGCTATAGAAAATGAATTTGATTTTATTGCAGCTTCTTTTGTTCGTAAAGCTTCTGATGTTATTGATATAAAAAAGGTTCTAGAGAATAACTCCGGTGATGACATAAATGTTATAGCAAAGATAGAAAACAGGGAAGCTATAGAAAATGCTGACGAAATCATAAAAGTGTCGGACGGAATTATGGTTGCTAGAGGAGATTTAGGGGTTGAAATACCGGTAGAGGAAGTACCGGTTGTACAAAAGATGCTTATAAAAAAGTGTTACAGAACTGGTAAACCTGTTATAACTGCCACCCAAATGCTTGATTCTATGATTAGAAATCCTAGACCAACTAGAGCTGAAACCAGTGATATAGCCAATGCTATTTATGACGGAACTAGTGCTATAATGTTATCGGGAGAGACAGCAATAGGCAAATATCCTATAGAGACGTTTGAAACAATGGCCAAGATTGCAAGAAAAGCAGAGGCTTCGATAGATTATGGTGATAGATTTCAAAAAATGCACCATGCTTTTTCTCCTAATGTAACTAATGCTATAAGTCATGCAACATGTACAACAGCACAGGATTTAAAGGCTTCTGCCATAATAACAGTAACTCATTCAGGCCATACAGCAAGAATGATATCAAGATTTAGACCACAGTGTCCAATAATTGCAACAACAGTATACCCAAGGGTACAGCGTCAATTATCACTATCATGGGGAGTGTTACCTTTTCTTGTTCTAGAAGCGTTGTCTACAGATGAAATGTTTGATGTTGGAGTTGAAATGGCACTTGAATCCGGATTGGTGAGAAATGGGGATTTGGTTGTAATAACCGCAGGTTTACCTATAGGAATGAGCGGTACTACCAATATCTTGAAGGTTCATTTGGTGGGTAAGGTGCTTGTACAGGGAACCGGTATAGGTACAGGAACGGTTACTGGAGAAATAAGGGTTACAAGATCGGTTGACGAGGCAAATGAGAACTTTTCAGACGATAACATATTAGTTGTGCCCTATACCACTAATGAAATGCTTCCAATTATTAAAAGAGCCTCAGCTTTAGTTGTGGAAGAGGGAGGGCAGAATTCTCATGCTGCCACAGTGGGGCTAGCGTTAGAAATACCTGTTATAATTGGAGCAGAAAACGCCACAAAGATACTTAAGAATGGATCGGTAGTAACTGTTGACTCTGAACGGGGAATTGTTTGCTATGGATCGAATTTGAATTAATAACTGTTTACTTTATACAAACAGCTTAAAGGAGTTATAGGACAATGACAAAGATGATTTCATGGAATGTAAATGGAATAAGGGCAGTAATGGGTAAAGGCTTCATGGAGTTCTTCGAAAGGGAAGATGCCGATATAATTTGCATTCAGGAGACAAAAGTGCAGGAAGGTCAAATTACAGTAACTGCGGGGGGCTATTATCAGTATTGGAACTATGCTCAAAAGAAGGGTTATTCTGGTGTGGCTGTTTTTACAAAAGTTAAGCCTGTTAATGTTTCTTACGGAATAGGAATAGAGGAGCATGACAATGAAGGTAGAGTTATTACTTTAGAGTTTGATGACTACTATGTTATCACAGTATATACACCAAATTCGCAGAGGGGTCTTGCAAGGCTTGAGTACCGTATGAAATGGGAAGATGATTTTTTGTCCTATTTGAAAGCTCTTGAAAAAAATAAGCCTGTTATTGTTTGTGGAGATTTAAATGTCGCTCATAAGGAAATTGATCTTAAGAATCCCAAGTCAAACAGAAAAAATGCTGGATTTACTGATGAGGAAAGAAGCAAGTTTGATAACTATATAAATAGTGGCTTTGTAGACACATTCAGGCATCTTTATCCGGATGAGACGGGAGCATATACATGGTGGTCCTATATGTTTAACGCAAGGCAAAACAACGCAGGGTGGAGAATAGATTATTTTCTTATATCAGACAGTATAAAAAGTCGTCTTAAGGATTCTCTGATTTATTCGGAAGTCATGGGTTCGGATCACTGTCCTGTTGGTATTGTTTTTTAGTAGAGGATAAAAGAATAGGGTAGCAAAAAGCTTTGGGGCTCGATTTAGATGCTCCAAAGCTTTTTAAGTGCGCTATTTAAAATGGAAGCTCGTTTATATTATTTTGAGAGTTAAATTCTTCGGCAGCTGATTGAAAAATTGCTGTATCGGCACTTTCAGCATGGTCTGAAGACCTTTTACTATCTGCAAAGGATACTTCTTCTGCAATAATTTCAGTAATATAGTGTCTTTTACCTTCTGAGTCATCCCAGGTTCTGTTGTGTAATCTTCCAATAATTGCAACCTTCTGTCCTTTTCGGAAATAGTTACTGCAAAATTCGGATGTTTTCTCCCAAGCAACTATAGGAAAGAAATCAGCTTGAGGTGCTTCGCCCTGTTTTAAATGTTTTCTGCTTACAGCAAGTCTGAATTGGCAAAGAGATTTATTGGTAGTGGTGTGCCTTACTTCTGGGTCCTGGGTTAGTCTTCCGATTAGCATAATTTTGTTCATAAAATCAACCTACTTTCTTAAACTTTCTATAATCAGTATACCAAACATGTGTTCGATTGTCCATAGTTTTTTGAAAAATTTTATTTGATATGGTGTACAGGCTGTTCTAATAAATGTAAATCAAATTTTATGAAATGGCAATTGCAAAGTTTTTTTGGAACTACCTTATGTTCTAAAAAATGTTTATTAGTAATGGACATATTCCTAAAGCTGCAGATATAGCAACAGCCCATATTGGATGTATTTTATATTTAACTGAAGAAATAAGGATTATAAGAAAAACCACAATACTCCATATATCAATATTGTCGGAATTTGATAGCCCGACTGTTAATAGAGATTTTAATGTAGCAAAAGAAACTCCGGATTTAAATATTGATGTTTCAGCCATAAATATAACAGCAGAAGCGACCATAGCTATTGTTACAGGTCTTACTCCTTTTAGTATCGATTCTACAATAGCATTATCCTTAAATTGGATGAAAAAGTGGGCGGTTGTTACAATTAAAATAAAAGATGGCAGTGATACTCCTAAAGTTGCGGGTATTGCGCCTAACACTCCTGAAACTTTAGCGCCTACATAGGTGGCAGCATTTACAGCAAGAGGACCAGGAGTCATCTGCGATATTGCAATAATATCTGCATACTCTTTTGCATTTATCCAACCGTTTTGCTCAATTTCTTTTTGTATTAGGGGAATCATTGCATAGCCTCCACCAAAGCTGAATAGGCCTATTTTAAAGAAAGTCCAAAAAAGTTTTAATTGAATCATAATTTTTTCACCTTCTTTGCAATGTACATTATATAACCTAAAATTCCTCCAGCTACTATTAATAGTATGGCATGAATTTCAAAAAAAACCATCGACATAAAAGCTATTACAGCTATTATGGCAGCTATGTAGCTTGTTATTGTCTTTTTGGTCAGTTTTATTGCTGTCAAAAGTATTAGTGCTGTAACTCCTGCTCTCACTCCCTCAAAGGCTTTTTGAAGGTACACATTATCTTTTATACCGGATAGTGCATAGTAAATAGCTAAAATCATTAAGAAGGAGGGTAGTATAACACCTAGAGCTGCAGATATGGCGCCTTTAAGCTTGGCTTTTTTATAGCCTACAAACATTGAGGTGTTTATAGCAATTACTCCCGGAACCGATTGGACAATGGCAAATATATCTACGATTTCTTCTTCTTTTACCCATTTTTTATTGTCAACAACTTCCCTTTCTATTAATGGAAGCATTGCATAACCTCCACCTATAGTAAAAGCACCTATTTTGAAAAAAGTAATAAATATTTCAGAAAGTTCTTTCGCGTTTATTTTGTTCATTCAACTAAACCTCTTTAGTAGTATTTTTATGATGGTCAAGGAATATATTCAATTCACCTCATTTGAAAGAGGCTTTAATAGGAATTTTAAAACCGTAATTGACTGGGTGTTTTTAAAATTGCCATATTGATATGATAACAGTTTAATACTTATTAGAAAAGGGTAAACGATTTGTGAAGTAACCTAAATTTATAATTTTGTTATAATTTTAAGACTTTTTTTTAATTGGTCCGTATTATATGTTGAGAAACAAGTTTGTATTTTGAAATTACCTAAAGAGTATTAAAGGCTTTTTTGTCTTAGTTTATAGAAATCACCTGACAAGGCTTAAGGAGGAAAGGAAACTATGGGAAACAAAATGAAACGTTCTAAACATGATAAAGTTATAGCAGGAGTATGTGGAGGTATAGCTGAATATTTAAATATAGACCCTACTATAGTAAGGCTCGGTTTTGTGTTCGCAACTTTTTTTGGAGGAATAGGTCCTTTTGCATATATAGTGGCTATATTTGTAATGCCAAAAGATGTAGGTTATAAACCTAATGGCTTTTTTGATGATGATAAAGAAATGAATGCCGATGATAATATGGAAGACTATGACGTTGATAAAGATTTTACTCAAGTTATGGGCGATGACGTGGGTTCGATTGAACCAAATTCCAAAAAGAGCAGTACTTTTGTAGGTATAAGTCTAATATTACTTGGAGTAATATTTTTAATCAAGCAGTTTGTACCTAATTTTATTGATTTTATGCCTATATTTCTTGTAGCGATTGGATTGCTAATTGTTTTTCGCAATGGGAGGAAATAGATATGACTAGAAAAGGCATAGGGTTTGGAATTTTTCTTATAGTGATAGGTTTACTGGTGTTTTTGTCGCAGATGGGGATCCTTAGTTGGTCTGCTTTCAGGGTATTTACAAACCATGTAGAATTAACTATTTCTCTCATACTAATAGTTGTTGGAGTAAATATAGTGCTTAAGAAGTATCCTTTTGTCAAAGTAGTGACATGGCTTTTGTTTTTTGCGGTTATGATTGCATATGGATATTATGCTGATGAAAATATTAATAAAAATACAAATGATAGCGATCAAACTTATGCAATTGAACACAATACTAAAACTGAAAAAGGAGAACTCAAGATAAAAGCTTCGGCACTTAATCTTATTATAGGGCCAACTGAATCGAATTTGATAGATGGCATGGTTAAGAATTTGGATATAGAGCACACTGTTGCTTACAAAAAAGATAATAAGACAGCAAATGTAAAATTTGAAATAAATGATAAAAAGGTTTTTCAAAATTTTTTCGAAACTCTTTTGTCAAAAGGAGAAATTTCTGTTGATAGGAAGTGCAATTTAAATATTAATTCCAATATTGTTTGGAATGTTGATATGGAAATTGATGCAGCGGATTCAGACATGGACTTAACCGATTTGCAAGTTAACCAATTGGATATTGACGGGGCGGCAGGTAGTATCAAACTTACTTTAGGACAGAAGTATGAAGATACAAAAGTTCAAATTGATGCTGACGTATCGAAGGTTGAAATATTTGTTCCTATAGAGTCAGGTGTTAGGGTTAAAGTTGATGGTGCTGCTAGTTCAATAAATTTTACAGATATAGAAATGCAAAGAGAAGGTTCATATTACCTTTCTAAAAACTATAAAAATGCAGAGAACAAAATTGATATAGATGCTGAGATGAATGCAGGAAGCTTG
This sequence comes from uncultured Acetivibrio sp., assembly GCA_964466645.1. Lineage (GTDB taxonomy): Bacteria > Bacillota > Clostridia > Acetivibrionales > Acetivibrionaceae > Acetivibrio. Next base: position 7,456 of record CAYXPB010000071.1, read on the forward strand.
AAAATAAAGGGTATAAAGAAATAGCGAGGTCACATTCTATTGGTTTTGAAGCTTCGAATTATGGGATTATCTTAAGCAGAAGTCTAATAAAAATATTAATGGGAGGACAACTTACATAGTCGTCCTTCTATTTTTATTTATCCATTTATGTAAGACCATTTCAAAAAATAACCTATACAATAATTAAGTCACAAAGCCCATCATGGAAGCTTAATAGCTTCCAAATGGTGGAACATTATTTTGCAATGCACAAGATGTAAATCAGGTTTTTTGAAATGGAGATTGACCAGTTAATTTTTAGGAATCACCTAAAATATAAAACGGTAAATAAAGAATGATTTGGAGGGCAATATAAAATTTTATTTAAAAATGGTAGTAGATATGATAGAGTGTTTTATATAAAGAATTTCTAATTGGTATTAAAAGGGTGATAATGATTTTGCAATGACAAAATAAATTTTCATAGTAATAAGGTCGTTTCAAAAAATAGCCTATACATATTAAATAATTCTTCAAGCAATAAACTATGGTTACAGAAAAGAAAAGCAGAAAGGAATAATCTTATGAAACACATTGCAAATCCGGTAAAAGCGTTTGGCGTATGTAAGGAGCTATTTAATAATGTAGTAAAAAATCTTAATGCTTTTAATATTGTCATAGTATATGTAATTATAGGCTCAATATGGGTTATGCTTTCTGACAAGATAGCGGGAACACTTGTGAAGGATTATGCGATGCTGGTACAGGTGTCAATATATAAAGGATGGTTTTATGTTATATGTACTGCATCTTTGCTTTATATATTGATTAATAGCAGTATAAAGGAATTGAATAAATCGAAAAATGAACTTAAAATTAGTGAGGAAAGATATAGGTTGGTTATAAATAATACTACAGATGGATTATGGGATTGGGACCTTTTGAATGATAAAATCCTGTACCCTGCAAAATGGGGGAGAGTACTTGGATACGAGGATAATGAAATGACCGACAAAGTTAGTGATTTTGAAAGGCACATACATTCAGAGGATATCAACACATTACGAAGTTCTATAAAGCAATATCTTGAAGGCAAAATACCAAAATACAAACTGGAAGTTAGAGTAGTAACTAGAAGTGGTGAAAATATATGGGTTCAGCTTAGAGGGCAAGCAATTTGGGATAATGGGGGCAGGCCGTTGAGAATGCTTGGAACGGTTACTGTTATCAATGAACGAAAGCTGACAGAAGTTGCTTTGAAAAACACTATGGAAGAGAATAAAAGCTTACTGAATGAAGCAATTGAATATAATAAGCTTAAGACTGAGTTTTTTACAAATATATCTCACGAGTTTCGTACTCCGCTCAATGTAATTCTTTCGGTAGTTCAGGTGCTGTCTGCTTATGAAAAGATGGGGGAAGATACTGTAAGCATAGTGAGAGTAAACAAATACATGAGAAATGTAAGACAGAATTGTTTCCGACTTCTGAAACTTATAAACAATCTTATTGATGTAACTAGGATAGACTCTGGCTTTCTTAAGTTGCAAATGAAGAATGAGAACATTGTTGAGATTGTTAGGCGAATAGTGAATTCTGTAAATGAATTTGTCAGTGTCAAAAAAATCAAACTTACATTTTTATCAGAGGTACAGGAAAAAGTTATGGCTTTGGATGTTGATAAATTTGAAAGAATATTGCTAAATTTAATTTCCAACTCAGTGAAGTTTACCAAACCCGAGGGAGAAATACTCATTACAATACATGACCTTGTAGACACTGTAAAAATTACAGTAAAGGATACTGGAATTGGAATTAATAAAAACAAATTAGAAATTATTTTTGATAGGTTCAGACAAGTTAATTCATCCCTTGTTAAAGATTCAGAAGGTAGTGGAATAGGGCTATCTATTGTCAAATCATTGGTTGAAATGCACAATGGTAAAATATCAGTTCTCAGCGAGGTGGGTATAGGCACTGAGTTTATAATGCATTTTTCGGTAAAAGTCTTGAGTGATGAAGAAATAGATACTACATATGACAATTCCGTCAACATGAAAAATGATGGTGTAGAAAGAGCTTTAATCGAATTTTCGGATATATACTTGCCGAGAGATAAACAAGGCGGATGTTGATTGACAAACTTAAAGCTTATTTGAAGGGATTTTTAGAGTATAGGAATCTATAAAAACACTAGTTTATGTAAATTCATATGCTGAAGCGAACAAGAAAAGCCACAATTCTTAGTATAAATGTTGAATAGCCTGTTTTGAACCAGTCATATCGAGTTCCGAAATGCCTAGCTTTCCTGAGCAAAGTTGATAGACTGTATTTATAGTAAATTAGTCCTATATAAAAAATGATACTTGATTATTCAATAAATGGACTTGGAATTTATTGAATAATAGCGTATAATATTGTTATTGAGTTTTATTATTTTGTGAAATAATACAGGAGGTGCTTGATTATGAATATAAAGGATTTGTTAGAAAATAAGAAAAGAGCAAGCAAAAAAGCTGCTAGGAAAAAGACAGCAAAGAATATCGCAGTCGGTGCAGGTGTTGGAGCAGCTGTTGGGTTAACAGCAGGGGTACTGCTAGCACCTAAATCCGGTAAGGAAACGAGAGAGGATCTTGCTGAAAACGTTAAGGGAGCAGCAGAGAAAGTTGCTGAGGGCACGAAAAAAACTGCTGAGAAAGTTTCTGAAGGTACAAAAAAGGCTGCAAGTTTAGTAAAAGAGAAAGTATCTGAATTAAAGAATAAAAAAACCAGTGAAAAGGCTCAAGACTCTCAAGAACAGCCAGATACTGAAGTATCGGAAAATTAAATGAAATATAATTTTTGATTATTGGAAAAAACAAATTTAGCAATTTGTTTTTTTCTTTATCTTGAATTTTTTGAAGGTCACATTACGGGGGTGAAAAATGGATAAACTTGTTAGTATAAGGGAAATTGCTGACTTTCTTATGTATTCTCTAGGAGCAGCAGCTTTAGTCGTATTAATTATTGCACTTATCAGTATTATCAAGTTTGTTAAACGTTTGGACAAGCTTTTAGCAGATAATACCGATAATATCAATAAGACAGCAACTACATTGCCTGAAGTGGTAAATAATATTAATGATGTTTCAGCAAGTTTGAAGGACGGAATAAATAAAGCAGAACAAACTGTTGAAGCTGTTGAAGATTACATATGTGAGACGGTTACAACCGTTACTGAAAGTACAGAAAATTTGTTTGATGTTTTAAGTATAGCAGGTGAAGTAATGAAAACGGTCATTTCTTTTTTTCAAGGTAGCAAAAAGAAATAATTAAAAAGGGGCTCAATGCCCCTTTGTTACTTACCATTTGCTGTTGAAGTTATTATTGCCTCCAAAACCTCTGTTACCTCCGCCACCGGAGTTTCTTCTTTGTTGTTTTTTTGCCTGTCTACATGATGGACACCTTTGAGGTTCGTTCTCAAAACCTTTTTCCTGATAGAATGCTTGTTCACCTTCAGTAAATACAAATTCAGCATTACAGTCTTTGCATGTAAGAGTCTTGTCGGGCATATTTATAATCCTCCTTAATGATTTGGATTTAACCTATTCTAGACATATTCTTCCAACCTATTAAGGAGAACATGAGTCTAAATATATTAAATCTCGATACTATTTTAATTATATCATATACACAATAAACAAATCAATATATTTTATCTGTGCAATAAAATGTTAAATATGAATAATAAGGGTGCGTATAAAAACTTTAGTATCTTGTTAACTTTTTGAAAAATTGCTGCATAGTATAAAGAGAAGCAACATTTGATGGCAAGCAACAAGTAATTAAATGGGGAGTAATGGTAAAAATATGCAATGCAGAGCATTAAACATTGATAAATATAATAGAGAAAAGGCTGTTAAGTATGCTGTAGAGTGGGCACTTAGACGTAATCCAGAATATTATAACTTTGATAAGCTTGGTGGTGATTGTACCAATTTTGCATCACAAGTTATTTTTGTGGGAGGAGGAGTAATGAACTACACTCCTATATACGGCTGGTGCTATTCTAGCACGCAAAAAAGAACAGCTTCATGGACCGGGGTCAACTACCTTTATAATTTTTTGATCAACAACAAAGAACAGGGTCCTTTTGCAGAACAAACAGATGTAAAAGATATAGTGCCTGGAGACATAATACAGCTCTCTTTTGGAGGAGCGCCGAATTATAATCATTCTCTTGTTGTTATAAAGACCGGTCCAAATTTGGAAAATATACGTATAACTACTCACTCAGATGATAGGCTTGACTATTCTCTCACAAATTACAGATGGTCTGATATAAGATATTTGCATATTTGCGGTGTAAGGAAATAATGCCTGAACATTCCTATTAATTAACACTAAGGGATGTAATTATGTCAGCCGGTGATGCTATTAGCGCTTCTAGATTCAGTAAAAGAACGAGGTTATCGTTTACTTTTGCTACAGCTCGTATATAACTTTTAGCATTGTTAGAAAGAGTAGGAGGTGTTTCCTCTATTAAATTATTTTCTATTTGTATAATTTCATCCACAGCATCAACAGACATACCGATAAAAGTAGAGTTAATGTTAACAATTAGCACTTTGGAATCTTCTATGTTAGCATCAATAGATGGAAGATCAAACTTTTTCCTAAGGTTAAATAGGGTGTAAACCTTTCCTCTCAAATTAATTAGTCCGTCAATGTAAGGAGGAGAATTAGGAACCTTAAATACAGATTGCGTGTGAATTATTTCTAAAACTCGTTCGATTTCTACCGCAAAGCGATCATTATTCAACTTAAATACAACATACTGTGAAGACATACAAATCCCTCCATATAATTGTTGATCTAGTTACTAATTATGAATAAATAAGTATTGTAAGCTATAAGGTGATTCCAAAAAACAACCGGTCAATGGGTGTTTCAAAAAAGCTGATCTTATAGAGGTGGAACTATATACATTGGCTAATGAACTTTTTTCAAAAACCTAAGATAAAACAATAATATTTAAAAAACGGGGAAATGCGAAACAGTTATAACATGATTTTAGAGAATACTCTATATAAATTTCCGAAACAAAACTTATTAAGAGTAGCTTATCTTTGCTTTTGATTAATGTTTTTGTGTATAAAACAAATAAGAAAATAAAATTGCCCTTAACACTATTATATCAATTAATATGTTAATGGGCAATGAAAAGTTTATTTAATTCACGGTATTTAGAAGTTAAGATCTGTAGCTACCGTTTATTTTTACATAATCATAGGAGAAATCACAAGTCCATATTCTGTCGCTTGAAGTCCCTTTTTTAAGGTTGATTTTAATTTTTACTTCACTTTCTTTTAATATCTGTTTTGCTTTATCTTCATCAAATTTAAGGGCAGTTCCGTTTCGACATACCATTAGATCTCCAATATATATATCTACAAGATTTGGATCAAAATCAGCTCCTGAATAGCCTACTGCGGTTAAAATACGCCCCCAGTTGGCATCTTCACCGAAAATTGCTGTCTTTACCAGTGGTGATTTTGCAACTGCGCTTACAACCTTGTAGGCATCGTCTGAGTGCATGGCACCATCAACTGTGACTTCAATAAGTTTAGTAGCTCCTTCTCCGTCTTTTGCAATCCTTCTTGAAAGATTAGTGCAAACATATTCTAAGGCAGATTTAAAGGTCTTGTATTCAATATCTTCCTTTAGAATTCCTGCATTATCTGCTTCGCCGTTAGCTAATATAATTACCATATCACAAACGCTTGTATCTCCGTCAACCGATACTCTATTAAACGTATGACCTACTATTTCTTTGAGTGCTTTATTTAAAAGACCACGTGAAATATTTACATCGGTAGTTATAACTCCAATCATTGTAGCCATATTAGGGTGTATCATTCCTGAGCCTTTTGCCATGCCCCCGATTTTTATCCTTTCACCCTGAATTTCTATTTCCACGGCAACTTCTTTAGATACAAGGTCTGTTGTCATAATAGCTTCACAGGCATCATGACCTCCTTCCGGCGACAAGGCTGCTATGGAAGTTCTTATACCAGAACGGACCTTTGGCATATTCAAAGGCATACCAATTATTCCTGTAGAGCCGATAAGGACATTTTCTACGTCACATTGAAGAAGTTGGGCAGTAAGTTCAGCCATTGATATGGCGTCTTTAGAGCCTTGTTCGCCTATACATGCGTTTGCATTACCGCTGTTTATTATAACGGACTGAGCATATCCGCTTTTTATGTGATTCATGGTTACCTGAAGGGAATGACCTTTTACTACATTAGTAGTAAAGACACCTGCAGCAACAGCTATATCATCTGAACACACAACTGCAAAATCTTTTTTACCGTTATTTTTTAATCCGCAGGCAACACCTGCCGCTTTAAAGCCTTTTGGCGCAGTAATTCCACCATCTATTACATTTATCATTTTTTTCACTCCAATTTTGTTTAGTATCATCAAGTTGTATTATACATAAATAATTATATTCGTTCAACGGGTAACGTAATTTTTTTCCAAAAAAATTTTATACTCAGCGAAAGCTATTAGTATTTTAATAGTTTTCGAAAAAGAGGTAATTAGACCTATTTATGATTTTCACAATATATAATATAATTATTGTGAAATAATAATTTTCATGAAACATTTGGCAATTCATTTTTTGTATCAAATTTCTTATTACTGTCAAGTAGTAGTTCCCTTTAATTCCAGATAAAAGCATTGAAATTGAAAAGCTAAGAGGTTATAATAGTGAAGATTCGTCTCTTATAATTTCAAGTACATGTTATGTTAAAAGTTTTGATTGTGCTTCTTAGGGTATATATAAGCAAGGAACATTGAGAGACAGGTTTTTTGTAATCACCTAAAACCTAATTTAGTTTTCGACAAATTATAAAGCTTAGTAATATGAACAAACATGTAGTAATGTATGAATTGAAACAAAAGTTTTTATTAATTTAGAGTAAGGGGATGGTTAAATGTCTGAAGCAAGAAAGGTCGTAAAGAAACAGGAATTACCTTTGCTGCCACTAAGAGGTCTTACAGTATTTCCTTATATGATACTTCATTTTGATGTGGGCAGAGTTAAGTCGATAAAGGCTTTAGAAGAAGCTATGATAAACAATCAGCTTATTTTTCTTGTTACCCAAAGGGATGCAAAAAATGATTCGCCAAATGCTGAAGATGTTTACAAAATTGGTACAATATCGAAGGTTAAGCAGCTGTTAAAGCTTCCGGGCGATACCATAAGAGTATTGGTTGAAGGAATAAGCAGGGCCGAAATATCCGACTTTACTCAGACAGAACCGTTCTTTATGGCTGAAGTGGTTGAAAAAATATATGTAGATGATGAAGATAGTTTGGTAGAAGTAGAAGCTCTTAAGAGAAGGGTAGTATCTACTTTTGAAGAGTATTCTAAGTACAATAACAAGATCTCACCTGAAACAGTTTTATCTGTCATGAGTATTGATGACTCAGATCAGCTTTCGGATATTGTAACTGCAAATTTGTCATTAAAGGTTGAGCATAAGCAGGATATACTCGATGAGTTTCAACCTAAAGTACGTCTCGAAAAACTATTAGAGATATTAGTTAAAGAAATTGACATTATGCAGATTGAGAAGGATATTAATATTAAAGTCAGAAAACAGATGGACAAGATGCAGAAGGAATATTATCTCAGAGAGCAACTAAAGGCTATACAGACTGAATTAGGAGATAAAGAAGGTATAACCGGTGAAGTTGAAGAGTATAAGAGGAAGCTTAAGGAAGGCAATTTTAATGAAGAGATAGAAAAAAAGGTTCTTAAAGAATTGGACAGGCTTTTGAAGATGCCTTCAGGTTCGGCCGAGGGCTCGGTAATCAGAACATATCTAGACTGGATATTTGATATTCCATGGAACAAGAAGACAGAAGAGATAATTGACTTAGAAAGAGCAGAGACAATTTTAGACGAGGACCACTATGGACTTGAAAAGGTAAAAGAAAGAATTGTAGAGTATCTTGCTATAAGAAAACTAAAAAACGACTTAAAAGGGCCTATATTGTGTTTGGTAGGACCTCCTGGAGTTGGTAAGACTTCAATAGCAAAATCAATTGCTCGTGCTTTAAATAGAAATTATGTTAGAATGTCTCTTGGTGGTGTGAGAGATGAGGCGGAAATAAGAGGGCACCGTAGAACTTATGTTGGAGCTATGCCTGGAAGGATTATTTCAGCATTGAAGCAGGCCGATTCAAAAAATCCGCTTATTCTATTGGATGAGATAGATAAAATGAGTAATGATTTTAGGGGTGACCCGGCTTCAGCTATGCTTGAAGTGCTAGATGGTGAACAAAACTTTGCTTTCAGGGATCATTATATGGAGCTTCCATTTGATCTGTCTGATGTATTGTTCCTTACCACAGCGAATAATCTTGATACTATTCCTAGACCACTTTTGGACAGGATGGAGGTTATATCTCTTACAAGTTATACGGAAGAAGAAAAAGTTAATATATCAACTAGATATCTTTTCCCAAAACAGCTTGCAGAACATGGACTAAAAAAAGGAAGTATTAGAATAGATGAGCAAGCTGTTAGAGAAATTATAAACTGTTATACAAGAGAAGCAGGGGTTAGAAATCTAGAAAGACAAATTGCTACAGTATGTAGAAAAGTGGCCAAAAAACTTGTTTCTTCAAAACAACAATCAGTTAAAGTTACTGCTTCTAATTTGGAAAAACTTTTAGGAACTAAGAAGTTCAGATACGAAAAAGCCAATGAAAAGGATGAAGTTGGTATATCGACAGGCCTTGCATGGACTCCTGTAGGAGGAGAAACTCTATCTATAGAAGTAAATCTAATGGCTGGAAGCGGTAAATTGGAATTAACAGGACAACTTGGAGATGTGATGAAGGAATCTGCAAGAGCGGCTATGAGTTTTATCCGTTCAAAAGCAGAGCAATACATGATTGAAAAAGAGTTTTATAGTAAATATGACATTCATATACATGTACCAGAAGGTGCTATTCCAAAGGATGGACCTTCAGCTGGTATAACACTTGCAACTGCTATGGTATCAGCTTTGACTGGAATTCCTGTAAAGAGAAACGTGGCTATGACTGGAGAAATTACTTTGAGAGGACGTGTTCTTCCTATAGGAGGTCTTAAGGAAAAGGTACTTGCAGCGCACAGAGCAGGAATTGACACTATAATAATTCCTGTTGATAATAAAAAGGACCTTGAGGATATACCGGAAGCTGTAAGGAAGAAAATAAAATTCGTTATAGCTGAGGAAATGGACATTGTACTAAATACAGCTCTAGCAAAAACTAAGTTGAGAAGTATAAAGAGTGCTCATGGCGATGAGAAACTTGTTATTGCTAAAAATTCTTCTCAGATCCATGAGGAGACTCAGCCGATAATTGAGCAGTAAAAATCATTTTACGAAAAAGATAGCTCTTAAACCGCAGTTTTATTAATGTGTAAAACTGCGGTTTTTTATGCAATTTGACAAATCAGGGTGTTTATTGAGTGTTTACAATTGCAAGATATTTTGTTTGCGCAGTTTATTTTAAAATGGTAAAATGAGAGACAAAAGATTCAAAAATATATGAATTTGAATGTGGTGCATTTATGAGGCTTAATAAACTTAGCGGAAAAACCTTTAGTAACTACACTGTAATTGTTATATTCACTATATTGTGTATATTACCTCTTATACCTTTTTATATGGTATATAACTTAGAGGGTGAATTTGCTAAAGTCATGGGAGTGGCAACTTATCTTACATGGCATAATTTGTTTGAATTTGCAAGTATACTTGTATCTGTATCGGTTTTTTTGGTGGCCTATTATTCATATGACCAAGCGGGCAGATTAAGGTCTATTTATCTAGGGAGTGTTTTTCTTACAGTTGCTCTTGTTGACGCCTTTCATACATTAAGTTATAAGGGAATGCCGGATTTTTTTATTGCAAATACTACTGCCAATAGAGCTACAACTTTCTGGATTATTTCTAGATTTATTGCTTCGGTAGGTTTTATATTTGCTGGGTATTTCGGAAAAACGAATAAGAAAATTGATAAAAATATTTTTCTTGTTATTCCGTTTTGTGTAAGTATTGCTATTTTAATAACAGTTACTTGGTTTCCTGATATTTTTCCAACTATGTATGAAGAAGGAGTGGGTCTTACAGCGTTTAAAAAGAATTTTGAATTAGTTATTATCTTCTTGTTTTTTATTAATGGAGTTAAATATATTCGCAGATATTTTTTGAAGAAAGAGACACTCGAACTGGTTTCTGCATTTTCAATGGTATTGAGTATATACAGCGAGATGGCATTTACACAATACTCAAGCGTATATGATATATATAACTATTTAGGGCATATTTATAAGTTTATAGCGTTTTTTGTGATTTTTAGAGTAATATTTATAACTAACATTAGGAGGCCATATATTGAACTCTATGAAGCTAAATACAAAATAAAGAGTTATGCTGATAACCTAGATTTAATTGTCCAAAAAAGAACTGAAGAACTTAGAAAATTAAATGATCAGTTGATGGAAGATTTACGATATGCAAAGGATATTCAAAAGGCAATGTATCCTTCAAGGTTGCCCCAATATACGGAGGTTGCATTTGACAGCAGATATTTCGCGGCAGATATGGTTAGTGGTGACTTTTACAATATATTCAAGCGTGACGAAGAAAATCTTGCATTGTTTATTGGGGATGTGTCGGGTCATGGCGTACCTGCTGCAATGCTAACGGTTTTTGTAAACCAAACAGTTCGAACACTTATTGATGCACAGTTAGGTACAATTAAACCTTCAGATGTTCTAAATAGCATATATAAATCCTTTAATAAAACAGACTTTAGTGAAGAGGTTTACATTGTAATGATATATGGCTTATACAATGTAAAAAAGAGGGAACTTACCTATTCTTCTGCAGGGCATAATGTAGAACCTTTAGTTATAAAAGAAAATGGGAAGGTTGAAGAGATTAACATAACTGGGTTTCCTATCTGCAAGTTTGCAGAGTACTACGATGGACAGTATAAAGATAATATTTTAGTGCTCGATCCAAAAGACAAAGTTTTATTTTATACTGATGGGTTAATTGAGGCGAGGAATACTGAAGGGAATTTTTACAGCAAGGAGAGGCTCATTGATTTGTTAAAAACCAATAGTAATAAAAGCTGCAAAGATATTAATAAGTTGATTTCTAGGAGTTTGTTTGAATTTACAGGGAAATATGCATTAAAGGATGATGTTACTTTCTTTATTTTAGAAGTAACTAGTACTCATTAATATAATTGACTTCATTGCATACTGCAGAGGAAGCTGCAATTAAAGTAGTGAATTTCGCGGTTGCAATCATCGGAACAATATCTTTTCAAAAAGTGTCTTATAACAC
>CAYXPB010000072.1:0-18486 GCA_964466645.1 uncultured Acetivibrio sp.
CAGTTGGCGTTGATGTAGGTGTAGGTGTTGGAGAAGCATAGAATTCCACACAGTGCTGTCCATTTGTTCCATCATATACTACCCTTGTATCTCCTACTGTTCCCCGCCTATCTAATGTCCAACCATTTATGTTTCCTTCCTCGAAGGAAGAATTTGTTGCCAGTAGATTTTTTGAACCTTCGTATGAAGCAAACATCGGCACGTGGCTCTCATCATTTTCAAATTTTACTGCTTCAGTTGTTGGCTCCGTGCCCTGAGAACCCTTTGTGTTATTGTTTAACGGAAAATATTCCACTGTGCCATCATTAATACTGTATCTGTTGTAGTAGTTCTGTTTTTCCGCACCTGTTTTGTCATACAAATACCCAGTATAGTAATTCCTATTTCCTACAATGTAATTTGTGTTTCCAATATTTTCTTCCATCCTGTCAGGCTGGTTTTCATTGTTATAGCTGTATAGGGTAACATTATTTTGGCCACTGTTCTTTTCCACCGTCTTTACAGGTCTGTTGGCTAGATCATATGTGTATCTTTGCGTATAATATTGGGAGTTGCTGCTTCCAAGGTCTGTACGGTTCTCATAATATGCGAGGTTTCCGTTTGAATCATAGTCATATCTATACCTTTGTGTATCGTTATACTTTATAGCCTTTACCCTGTCAAGCTCATCATAATCAAACCCTATCTTCTGTCCATTCCCATAGGTTGAATCCAAAAGCTTACTGCTTCTTGCCTCGTAGTTATTGGTAATAAGAGCCTGGCTACCTGCATATACACTTGTCATGTTCCACAAAGGATCATAGTTAAAATTATAGTCAAAACCATTATGTTCTATTTTTGTCAAGTGATCGGTCTCTTCATTACTTGAATTCTTGTAGCTGTATGCGTTGCTTGCAGTTGCACCGTCAACTGTTTTACTTACACCGGTTAGTCTGTCCAGCTCGTCATCATACGAGTAAGTAGTTGTTTTGTCTTTTGCATCTATAAAAGACCCCAGCGTTCCTTTGGTCTCGTCGTAATTATAATCAACTACATTGCCTGATGGGTCTGTTACTGTATCAATATAGTTGCCGTTCGTTGTGTAGCTGATAGAAGAATTTACAAAAAGGTCGTCGTTACCTACAGTGTTTGTTAAAGGGTTACCGTATGAATCATAAGTACTAGCACTTTTCTCATTTTCAGCTGTTATTAAATCTGTAGGATTGTGATTGTCATATCCGACCTTAGTTTCATTTCCTCCACTGCTTATGCTACTTGTCATGTCGTTAGTGGAATTATATTCGTATGACGTTGTCTTATTGTTCATTGAGGTTATCTCTGTTAGATTACCGTTTATATCATATTCATAGCTTTCTCCGAATTCTTCCTTGTAAAGCTGGAATCCGTCAAAATATGCCGTATTCGCATTATTGTAGTAGCACCCCATCAATTTTATATTTTTGTAATCATCAGGTGCTTGTATCCTGTCGCACGCATACTGCCATTCGGATGAATTAGGATTGAATGGAACAAGGAATGTTTCAGTAGAGTCATCCGTATATGTAAATTCCAGCACCAGTCCAAATACCCTATCAGTGCTGCTGATTGCTGCATTCTTATCTTTTATAACATTTGGTACAGAATCTGCCTTTGCCCAACAACCTACAGAATAAACATCTCCTGCCTTACCTTCAGGCACCTCAGTATCAACAAATACTCTTTTATCATAGGCAATTGCAGGGTCACTTTCCCCGACAATTCTGAAACACTTTTCGTCAAGTTTCTTCGGATAATCCGTAAAGCTTGGATAATCAATATCCGTTGGCTGGATTCTTATATCTGTACTGCTACAAGAATTAGATTTCTCCCAATAACAAGGCATGTTTTGCCCTTCCCTATTCAGATCTACATATGTAAAATCAGGGTTTTCAATACAATTGAATCTATTGCTTACAGGACCTTTTTCAAGTTGAATATTGTCAAAATATGCTGTTCCTGTTTCTCCTGTTATCCCCATATTAACATATATATTCTTAGCATTCGAAGGCACCTCAAAATTCATTTCTATTTTTCGCCAGTCCAAAGTACCATTTATATAATTTGATTCTGCCAGGTCATGAATAGCTCCATATCCATCTTTATATCTTACAAATACACTAGCACCTTTAGGCGTAGTACTCTTTGATATGCCTTCTGTTTTTACAAAAGCAGACAAAGTATAGGTTTCTCCAGCATTTAATCCTATATCTGCCAACGGCATTTCCAGATTAAGATCCTCAGTAAGAAAATGCCTTCCCTGCGTATTATCCTTCTCAATATAGAACGCCCCTACCCCGAAATATTTAGGCACTGAGCCAGACCAACCACCAGTACCTGCAGAACTGCCTTCAGATACTACATCCCAATAATAGTCATCAGTTCCAGACAAATAGCACCCGGCATCCTTAACCTTGTTCAAAATGGGTATTTGAAGCTTTGATTCAAGTTTAAGCTTGTTTCTGTAATTTCTATCATTATAGTCATAGTACTGAAAATACTGGGTATTTCCGCTGTTGTCCATTTGACTTGTGGTATTTCCATAGCTATTGAACTGGTATACTGTTTTCTTTTTATCAGTTTCCGGATACTGTGTTTCCCATTGTGTCTGGTTTGAACCATATGTAATTTCTATTAGTTGTCCATTTGTACTTCCAGCAATTTCTTCAATTTTCTTCAACCTGTATGGCTGAGTATCATAATATCTATACATCATTGTATATCCAGTATGGTCAATAACTGCATACATACGATTATAACTGTATATATATTGTGAATTTACGCGATGAGGTGAATTTTTGTCATCATCAGGATAATAAATTTCATAAAGATTCCCACCCACAGAGTACTCATAAATCGTTGCTCTTAAAGATGGATCTATAATTTTATACAAATATCCTGCATAAGCATTCCCTGTAGGATAATATACCAGTCTTGTAACCCTTCCTGCCCCATCAGTAATAGAGGTTAATTTTGAATCTGTGTAGCCCAGTGTAATTGTATTGCCATTACTATCTTCTATACTTACCAGCTTTCCGTCTAAATTAAATACTAATATATTATCCTTCTTATCCACTATTGATTTTGTATTATTTATAGTATCAAACTCAAGAGTGAGATTTAAACCTGACTCATCCTTAAATACTCCTGTTCCTACATCTGAAAAATAGTGCTTTGTTCCATCTTCATCAAGATACACATAGTACTGTGTTCCTCCAATTGTCTGTGCTGTAATGCTTTGATTAAGGTTCAGATTCCACCCGTTTCCATAACCACAGTTGACATCCTTATATGCTGAATTGTATACATGCTGTAATGTAACCGGCATCCTGTTACCGTTCATTACAACATCGTCATGTGCGACTACTACACTGCCATTAAAGTCATTGGTATATACTGTACCTGCCCTTCCAACCTGCTGAGAATGGTATGTCCAATAACTTTCCAATCCTGCAGTGTTTATGTAATTGATTCCTATATACGGTCTAAGTGTAGAAGTTGAATAGTCCGAAGAGAAAAACATATTTGAAGTAGAAGTGACTGAATCTTCATCAGCTTTTAGCACTATACCATAATTATTCCCTATAGTGTACCAACTATTTACACAACGTGTTATATCCCATGAAAAAAAGGTGCCACTGCTATTTATGTTTTGATAATCAATAACTTTTGAATCTATACCCGGCTGATTGTTCCAGGTAATCAAAGACTCACTCCAGCTTTCTGTAACCTGAAAAGCTTCAACTTTATTTACTGTATTATACGAATTTACATATAAAAATAGTTTTGCCTCTGTAACCATATCGGCTGAAGACAGTTGAGGCAACATAAATTTCATATATGACCTTCTAATGTCACTACTTGAATTCCTTGCTGCAAACATATAAAAAAGACTTCCATAATTGGTATCCGGATAAGCTTGCATAACCGTGCTGTCTTCAATAGTTGATGCAGTACTCTCACTTTTAATATATGGATCTATTATAATCGGGTACTCCCTCTCTTCACTGTTGAGCCAATCAAAATCAGGCTTCATAATTAATTTATAACCACTCTTGTTATCCTCAATACTTACCTCAATATTATTGCTGACTTCACCCTTCGCATCATACATAAAGGGGGCTTTCATTTCAAATACTTTTGTTTTTGAATCTTTCTTATCTGTAAAAACTATTGAATTATCCTTATATAGATTTGCCTCTAGATTGTTAACGGATAGATTGAATTTAAATTCTGGTGACATTCCTTTTTGATTTATTACAATATTCTCTTTAATAGCCTCAGGTCTTATTTGATAATTTAAATCAATACCTTGATATATATTTTTGAACTCAACATCTGAAAACAGGTTTTCCAATGTGGTTTTTAGTTTACTATTATCCTTTTCTTCATTTTCTGAAATTTGGTATACTGCTTCAGATACGCTTTCATCGTTTGAAGTTTGGTATACTGCTTTAGATACGCTATCCACATCATCAAGGTTCCATGCTAACTCATATTTGTCTTTTTTGATTCTGACAAGTTTATTGGCTTTGGAGGACTTTGCAATCATAACCTTGAAATCATTTGACTTGTTTGTGAGTACATCATTTTGTTCATCATCCTTATCGCTTATGATACTATTATCTATGTCCTTCCAAGCATCTCCATCTTTATAGTGAACTGCTTCAGGATAAACAAATGCTTCGTAGGTCAAATCATCTTTCAAAAAGTGCTTTACATTTTTCTCTCTCTTTAAAATATCTTCCTCAATAATCTCTGCTTTTTGCTTAGAAATGTTTGTATTTCTCGATACTATCTTTTCAGCCTTTTGTCCGAATACATTTGTTGGTAATATACTGCACATCATGCATATTACCAACGCAAGCGATACTATCTTTGAATTTTTGTTTATGTCGAAACCTCCGTAAATTATTGTATTGTTTTTGCATATTTGATATGGATTCAAACAGTTATAAAAACGAAAGCAGTTATTTGGAGATTTTAAATTAATTTGGAGATCTTATATGAACTATAATAGAATTCACCCCCCAACTTGTATTTTGAGTTACAAATTCAGGCAATCCATCTTTACATATAGATAATATTTTTGAAATTATCTCCTGTCAAATCTTTATAACCCTAAAAATGTAATTTATTCACCATTATTATACTATTTTCTCTGCATTTTTACATTTTTCTCGCAATTTGCATTTTGCATAAATCTCGTATAGTGTTCCATCGCTTACCATAAATCTTAAGTTTAATAATAAAAAGCTTACATGTCATAAAACATGTAAGCTTTTATAAACTTAGTTGCGGGTAGCCGATTTGAGCCACTGATCTTCAGGTTATGAGAAAGCAGAAACAAGTTAAGTATACGGGCAGTTTAGCTCTCTTAAGCCTCACTTCAATTTTTGGCTTCTGATATACTCAATAGCTCTTTTCCCGGCGATAGCACCTTGTCCTACTGCTGTAGAAATCTGTTTGAAACCTCCTGTGCAATCACCGGCGGCAAACAAACCATCTAGATTTGTTTGCTGATCCTTGTCCACAAGTATTGAATTGCCGTCAACCATTATACCCATTTTCCTTGCAAAATCCAAACTTGATGGACTGTCATAAGCTACAAACAATCCGTCTAAATCTTCACTAGACCCATCCTTGAAGTAAATTCTTTCGAGGTACTCTTTGCCATCTAACTTTTCAATCTCTTTAGTATTAACTTCAAATTCCTTTAATTCTTCCGTATATTTATCAGATAGTGCCAATTCTTTGCCATTTGTAAAAATAGTTATCTTTTTTGTAAAGGCTTGCAGTTCAATAGCTTCATGAATTACATAATCATTAAAACCCAAAACCCCAACCTTCAGATTGTTGTAAAAGAAGCCATCACAAGTTGTACAATAGCTCACTCCGTTTCCTTCCAACTTTTCAAGATTTTCAATTTTAACCTTTTTTACAGGCTGTCCAGTAGCCAAAATTAAAACTTTGGCCGTAAAATGACTGTCCGGTGTGGCAACTTCAAAGAAGTCATTCTTTTCCACCGCTATAACTTCCTCATTTATAATCTCCGCCCCAATCCTAAGCGCTTGGTTTTCGCCATTTTTCAGGAGATCTTCACCTTTAATTACATCGGCAAAACCATAATAATTTTCAATTTTTTCAGCCTTTCTTAGGGCACTGTCATTTTTTCCTATAATAAGTGTCTTCAAATTTGATCTAACTGTATACAGTGCTGCTGAAATTCCAGCAGGGCCTTTACCAATAATTATAACATCATACATAAGCTTCACCTCGCATCTTCATCATTTTCCATTTATGTATCTCTCAACCATTATCCCTGCAATTACTCCATCACCCGTAGCTGTTGCAATCTGTCGAATAGACTTATTTCTCACATCCCCTGCTGCAAATACTCCAGGCATATAGGTTTTCATGTCTTCATCAGTATCTATGTAACCATTCTCGTTTAAATTGAACTTACCTTTAAGAAATTCCGTCTTAGGTTCTGTTCCTATATATACAAACAAGCCTTCCACTTCAATTTCTTTTACTTCTTTTGTCTTTAAATTTTCTGTCTCAATACTTGTAACAAAATTCTCACCATTAATCTTTCTGACAACCGAATCCCATATAACGCTTATATTTGGATTCTTTAAGGCTTCATCTTGTGCTCCCTTTGATGCACGAAATTGATCCGTTCTGTTTATTATAGTAACGTGTTTTGCATATCTTGTCAAAAACACTGCTTCTTCAACTGCCGACTCACCACCACCAACAACAAAAACATTGGCATCCTGATACATTGCGCCATCACACGTTGCACAATAATGAACTCCTCTGCCCCTATACTCCTGCTCACCTTCTGCGGGAAGTTTTCTTGGTGTAGCTCCGGTCGCAATTATTATGCCTTTTGCATAATAGTCGGTGTCATCAGTTTTCACATATTTATTTTCGCCTTCGAGTTTTATATCAGTAATTACTTTGAGGTCATCAATCTGTGTTCCAAATTCCAAAGCCTGCCGTTTCATGTTTTCCATTAAATCCATACCCCTCACAACTCCATTGGTACCGGGGTAATTTGCAATATGGAAGGTAGTAGATACCTGTCCTCCTGTCAAACCTTCATCAATTACTACTGTAAAGAGCTTTGCTCTTGATGAATATATTGCAGCAGACAAGCCAGCCGGACCTCCACCAAGTATCAAAACATCACAATGAACTTTTTGTCTTTCCTTACTTTTGCACTTTCCACCAATAACATTCTCAATCCCCTCTTTAAACTCAGGATTGCTTATATATCCATTCAATCTAAAACACAGCTCTTCCCCATCCTTAAAGAACAAAACCGTAGGACTGCTTTTTATATTTAAGGATTCTGCAAGCTGTCGGTTCTGCTGACGTTGGATCATTACAAAATGCATGTGCTCACTGTATATTTCTGAGGAACGTTTAAATATATTTATAAAAGAAGCACACGGCGGACAATCTTCCGAATAAAAAGCGACAACAACAGGCAAATTACTTTTAAGCACATCGTTCTCAAATTTATCTGAATTGGTGTAAATAATCTTTTCTTCCATTTCTAGCCTCCTAAAGAATATTCTAAAAATACATTTTAAAACTATTCCAAACCCCAGTATAGAAATTTACAAAAATGGTTTTTTATAAATTCCTATACTCTAAAAAACATTAAGGTAATTCCAAAAAACAACTTGTCAATCACAATTTCGAAAAGTAAGTAAATTATTCTATAAATTTATCTAAATTCCTCTTTTATAACCAATATTTCCAACCAACTCTTAATTTTTTCCCCTTACTATCTTAACTTATTGTAGGCACTCATAAGCTTAGCCTTACTAATTGCACCTTCATAATAAGTGGAGACATTTCCATCTTTATCAATTACATAAGTTGTCGGTATACTATATATTTTATATTGGTCTGCCACTCTTCCGGTTTTATCTAATAGCACTTTCATAGTATAGCCATTATCGTCTATAAACTTTCTTACCTTTTCCTCTGTCTCTCTTTGTGCTCCTCCTGTAGTTAAATTAACCGCTAATAATATTGCATCACCGTTTTGTTCAAATTCTTTGCTTGCTTCATTAAATTCAGGCATTTCCTTTTTACATGGTGGACACCATGTAGCCCAAAAATTAACAAAAACAATCTTGCCTTTATAGTCAGACAGTTTTACTGTGTTGCCTTCTAAATCGGAAAGTTCAAAATCAATTGCTGGCTTCAAATTGCTAGCCGTGTTTTTATTCTCGCCTTCATCCTGTACGCTTGGGGTACTATTTGGAGTACTACTACCTGTCACATTATTTTCGATAACATTATTCTCACTGTCAGTATTACGACTGGTTACAAAATAAGCTCCTCCAAGCAAAACTGCCAATATAACCAACGTAAAAATAGTTTTCAACAAATTTTTCTTATCCATAGACATCTCCCTTTCGTTAAACATTTTTTAATTTTTGTATTTTTATAAACAATCTTATATAAAATCAAATATCAATGCAAAACCTGCAAGTATTAATAAAACCCCTGAAATCATGCTTATAATTCTGTTATGTTTTTGTATTGCTTTGAATGCCCCTTTAATGTTCTCAAAAGCAATCGCTGAAATAATAAAAGGTATTCCTAAACCTATAGAATATATGAACAATAATAACATGCCTTCCATAAGCGTATCTGAAACACCCGCCCTCGCAAGAACAGATGCGAGAAATGCACTGACGCAAGGCGAAAAAGCAAAAGAAAATACAATTCCAAAGAGTATAGATTTTAGGAAATTCAACTCCTTAAACTGAAAATCAAATCTCTTCTGCTTGTTCATAAGACCTATTTTGATGATTCCTGCATAATTCAGTCCAAAAATAATCACCACTATACCGCTTATAATTTTCAGTATACTTTTTTGCTCTCTAAAAAATGCTCCTAAAGATGTTGCTGTTGCACCAAGTAGAACAAATATTATTGTAAATCCTATAACAAAACCAATAGAATTTAAAACCAAAGTCCTTTTCTTATTATTTTTTTCCTTGCCATCCTCACTATCTCCACCTGCTAGGTATATAAAATATATGGGCAACATTGGCAATATACAGGGTGAAATAAAAGTCAAGACACCTTCAACAAAACTCTGCAAATATTCAGAATTCAATAAAACTACCACCTTTCAAAAAATAACCTATACAATATCTAAGTCAGAAAGCCTATCAAATCAGATTCTTTGAATCACCGATTAGTTATTTTTTTGGAATCACCTAGAATCTGTTAATCAATACCTTTTTGTTCTCACTTCATCTTTATATAATATACCACGGTTATTCATTCAAGTAACATCCTAAAGTTGATGTGAATAATATAAATATAGAAAAACCAATACTTATTATGGGGCATCCTTATTAACATTTCCTTTTGTCGTACAAATTACAATGATCAAACAAATTAAAGACAACAAAAAGGTTTTGTAATATGCCTTGTACTTTGGAGGTAGCAATTATGTCTCATCGGATTAAACTTTACAACAAAACTAATATGTTATTCTTTATTCTCATTTACCTATTACTATTTTATGATAGCAGACCAATAGGAATAAACAGATTTGCAAAAGATAAAAACGATAGTTCTCTATTATTTTTTATTCTTATATATTTAGAGTTGTTTTATTTTTAATTATTCATTATTGTATAGGTTATTTTTCGAAACAGCCTAATATAAGTTCTAATCTATAAACTTAAGTAATATATATTAATTAGGGAAATATTCCAAAATACATGGCTGTAGTACGTAGAAGTAAAAGTATGCGCCTTTTAAAAATTTTATATACTTTGCTACGGCTGCAGTTTTTAAATTTATAAACTAAAAGCAGTACTTCGCTTAATTACTACAATAGCACAGGAATAAATCGAAAGGAATGATATTATGAGCAATCAAAGTAACAAAAATTTAGGTGATTTGTTGAATGATAAAATGCTTCAAATGAAGCTTAACAGCGCTATGGATATGTTGAAAAAGGGAAATACCGAGGAGCTTGCAAAAAAAATAAATAAAATGGATAAAAACGAGTTGATTGATAAAATAGACGAAATAGATGAAGATAAGCTGAAGGATCTAAATTTAAAAATAGATAAGGATGAAATGAAGAAATTAATTAGTGGAGTTGATATGAATAATTTATCCCAGCTTTTAGGTGACAAAGGAGATGAACTAGTGGATAAATTAAAGAAAATGCTCAACAGCGATCAATAAGCATCATACCATAGGAGGTGACAGATCAGTGAATGATGATGAACTCAATATGAAATTTAAACAGATAGCACAAATGCTTGGAAAAGAAAACGTCAATGTTCCGGATAACCTCGGCAGTATATTATCAATGTTGGCAAACTCCTCCCCAAAAGATCAGACTCCTCAAAAACCCGAAGAGCAAACGCCGACCCAGCCCCAAAACAGGGTAACAAATGAGGATTCTAAAGTAAAAAACAATTTAGAGGACAATATGGAAATGATGAGAAAAGTAACAACCATAATGGATAGTATGAGAAGTGTAAACGATCCAAGAGTAAATCTGCTTACTGCAATAAGTCCTTTTTTGAATAATTCAAGGCAAAAAAAAATAGGCAACTGTGTCAAACTGTTCCAAATGACTCAAGTAACTAGAATGATGACAGAAATGGAAAAGAACAATTAGGGAGGTCAAGCATGAATTATAGAAGAGTACCTAGGTTTAAAAGATATCCTTACATAAAGCCGGAATCGGATGTGGTACAGGATAATACTAACAGTATGCAAAAAACAGATGGCGAAATAGAGAAGACTGAAATAGAGAAAATTCCTATGCCAAACGAAACCCCCACGTCTGCCAATCCAGAATACGTTAGGAATCAGAAACCTATGTTTCTTGATAATTTTATAAAGAATATTCATGCCGATGATATAATCCTTTTAGGACTGATATTTATATTAATACAAGAAAATTTAGAGGACGAATTTCTAATAATTGTATTAATATATCTCCTAGTTGCAGGAAGAGACCGATAAAACCATTTTAAAAAACACCTAGGTATGTAAATTTTTCTACTAATAATAATTTAAATGAAAATACATAAAATATAGTCAATAGTATAAAGGTGAAGGAGAATTAACTTGCATAAGAAAAAAATATTATTGACTGCCATAATATTGGCCATTATTTCATTACTTAGCACGGCTTATGTATACAGAAGCGATATTAATGCATTGTTCAGTTATAAAGCAGCTTTGTCATATTATGGTTCTACAGGACAGGAAGTAAAAAACATACAATATAACCTTCGTAAATGGCACTACTACGATGGAGCTGTTGATGGAATTTACGGATATAAAACCTATTCATCCGTTCGTCAATTCCAATATAAAAACGGTCTAAAAGTAGATGGTATAGCAGGGTCCGAGACTTTATCCGCACTAGGCCTTGCTACTGGTGTCTCTAGATCAACAACTACTTCAGCCTCAACGGGCAACAGGAATTTAGACCTTCTTTCACGGCTCGTACATGGAGAAGCTCGGGGAGAACCTTATGTAGGTCAGGTTGCAGTAGCAGCAGTAGTATTAAATAGAACAAGAGACAGCAGATTTCCCAGCACCATAGCTGGGGTAATATATCAGCCGGGAGCATTTGATGCCGTTGCCGATGGTCAAATAAATCTAGCGCCTAATTCCCAATCCCTTAAGGCTGCAAAAGACGCGTTAAACGGCTGGGATCCTTCCGGAGGTGCTGTTTATTACTATAACCCGATAACCGCAACAAGCAAATGGATATGGAGCAGACAAATAATCAATGTAATAGGAAAACATAACTTTGCCAAGTAAAAACATTAAAAATTCAATAATCATTTATTTTTTAAAATCAATGAGTTAGTGCTTTTAACATTACTGGTTTCTAATTTTCCATTATGTTAAAATGCACTACTTCTGTCTTATTCCCCTCACACTTCTTACAAAAGTTTCATCGGCTCCGTTGATATATTTACCTTGCAAACTTTAGTAAGTATCTTTATAATGAAACATGTCAATGTCAAACTTTCACTTGATAAGTTTATAATATACAAAACCCCCTAAAATAAATGCCCTCTTTGATAGTCATAACATTATTATGCCTATCAACCCGTTTCATTCATTATAAATATTACTAGCTAAAGGAAGTGAATCATTTGAATTTAATCACAGAAAAGATTAGAGAAGTAACCTTTGCTGTATTACCCATTACAATAATTGTGGTAATATTAAATTTTACACTTGCGCCTCTTGGTTTGTCATTATTAATAAGGTTTCTTCTTGGTGCATTATTGATTATCTTAGGGTTATCTCTGTTTTTATTTGGAGTTGATATCGGTATTACTCCAATTGGTAATCTAATGGGAAAAGCTATAACTAAACCCAATAAGATTTGGATAGTAGCAGTAGCAGGAATAGTATTAGGTTTTTTTATTTCAATTGCAGAACCTGATCTGCATATACTCGCTAAACAGGTAGAATTTGTGTCCTCTGGTTTGATTAGTAAAACCAGCATTGTTGTAGTTGTATCAATTGGTATTGCTTTATTGTTAACTGCAGGTTTAATTAGAATAATATATAATTTCCCACTATTTAAATTATTGACAGTTATATATTCAGTTATTTTTATATTAGCATTATTTTCAAATTCTGAATTTATTGCAATTTCTTTTGATGCCTCCGGAGCTACAACAGGAGCCTTGACAGTGCCCTTCATATTGGCTCTCTCCTTAGGTGTTTCAAGCATGAAAAAGGACAGTAAAGCTTCTGAAAAAGACAGCTTCGGGCTGGTTGCAATTGCCTCTACAGGTGCCATATTATCCGTTATGATTATGAGTATTTTTAAAAAAACGGGCAATATATCGGCTAGTATTGAAATGAACATAAGCAAATCAGATTCAATTATTTCTCCCTTTCTTCAGAATTTACCTCATACATTAATTGAAGTTTTATTTGCATTGCTTCCTATATTGATTATCTTTTTTATCTTTCAAAAAATATCCTTCAAACTTGATAAAAAGGGCTTTTTCAGAATACTTAAAGGTCTTGTATATACCTATATCGGACTTGTATACTTTTTAGTTGGGGTATATGGCAGTTTTATGGACGTTGGAACCGTTGTTGGATATAGTCTTGCCTCCTTAGACAACAAACTGTATCTCATAATTGTAGGTTTTGCATTGGGCTTAGTAACAATATTAGCTGAACCTGCCGTATACGTATTGACAACCCAAATAGAAGATGTTACCAGCGGATACGTTAAAAGAAAAATCATTATTTTTGCCCTGTCTATCGGAGTCGGTTTTTCAGTCGCCCTATCAATGATAAGAATATTGGTTCCGGGAATTCAACTATGGCATTATCTGTTACCGGGTTACCTTATTTCAATTATTATGACTTACTTCGTTCCAAAGCTGTTTGTCGGAATTGCCTTTGACTCAGGCGGCGTGGCTTCAGGGCCTATGACCGCAACCTTCATTTTGGCATTTGCCCAAGGAGCAGCTGAGCGCATAGAAAGCGCAAATGTTTTGATTGACGGACTTGGCATGATCGCTATGGTTGCACTTACTCCACTAATTACATTACAAATCCTAGGTTTTATTTTTAAAATAAAATCAAGAAAGGGAGGGTTAGATACAAATGCTAAATAGTTTTGAAGAAAAAGAATACGATATCCTATGCGTAATTGTTAACTTCGGGCTTGGCAGTAAGGTTTTAAAATACGCAAAGGAAAACGGCATATCCGGCGGTACAATTTTATTAGGTAAAGGTACTGTAAAGAGCCCAATACTTGAACTTCTTGAATTAAGTGAAATCAGAAAAGAAATTGTTATTATGCTAGCGGAACAATCTATAGCCAATAAATTTCTTGAAGAATTTGCTACAAAGTTTAAGTTGAGTAAACCAAATCATGGTATAGCTTTTAACAGTAGCGTTATAGATATTTTAGGGACAAAATCCTGTAAATGTAGTGGTAGAAGAAAAGATGGAGGTGCGGAAGAAACAATGTATAATGCTATTTATGTCATAGTTGATAAGGGTAAAGCTGATGATGTTGTAAAAGCTGCCAAAAAGGCTGGTGCTAGAGGAGGAACTATCATAAATGCCAGGGGTTCCGGCATACATGAAACCAGCAAACTGTTTTCTATGGAAATAGAACCGGAAAAAGAATTTGTCTTGATCTTAGCCGACATCAAATTAACAGATGAAATTACTTCTGTTGTCAGAAAAGACTTAAACATTGACGAACCTGGTAATGGAATTATATATGTTCAAAGTGTGAATAAGACTTTCGGTGTATCCTAATTATCCAATAAAAATAACAGAGGGGAGTATTATTATGCCCCTCTGTCTTATCCTCTTTCACTTCCTTTTCCTTTGCTCCGTTAAATCTTCACCCCATATTCTGATTCAAACAAACTACTCTTCAACAGCTTTTGTCCTATTCCAATAAGTGATAAACTTTGAAAAAACAAAGCTGATTACGGATATAAGAAGTACCGTTTTAAATATCCAATTTACAAATATCAGTATTATTACACTAAAAACCTCAGAAACAATACTATCATTCTTTGATAAAATAGTATTTATATAAAACAAACCCATCTGAAATACTAGTAACAAAAGATCAAATCCTACAAATCTTACCACAATACTCCAAAAGGAAGAGTCTGCCGCACGCTTACCTCTTTCAAACAGTTTCTTGTCATAATTTATAGCTGCAGGATACCAAAAGAGTATATATGTCTTAAAAAACAATATTCCGAAAAACAATATTCCGACAGTTATAAGATCCAATATATATGCCACAGACATAAGCTCAGTTTTTTCCGCAACAGCAGCATTAGTAATAACAATTGAAGGAATAGCAACAATCACAATAAATATAAAAAATAACACTGTATATAATATTGAAAGAAACGTTACTCTCGAAACTTTCAAATAGTGCTTTTGTATTCCTTTTGCAAACAACTTTTTTTCTTTTGGAGCATCAGTTAATGCACCATTTAAGACGTTTAACGAACCAGACAAAACCAGTCCTGCTATCATAGAAACTGCGATTATTGCCAACAAAATAAAAACAATACTCGTAGGACTGATGCTCGGAATATAACCCAAAACAATTTGAATCAAATGCATAATACTATCTAGAACATTTCCTGTCTTTAAAATTGACACTCCAAAAACTATAGGCATTATAAAACTATATTCTATATAGCAATATAGAAAAGTAAGCACCCCCAAAATAACAAGCAATGCCGGTCTTTTTCTAACCGGCTTAATAAAATAGCCTAACCCTTTCATTTTTTAACCCTCTTTCATACTCAACGATATTCTCTTCCTTTGTACATCCACATCTAGAACCCTAACTTTTACAATATCACCTACTGAGACAACTTCCATAGGACTTTTTACATATCTGTCACACAATTCCGATATATGAACGAGGCCATCTTGATGCACTCCGATATCTACAAAAGCTCCAAAGTCTGCAACGTTTCTAACAGTACCGGTCAAAACCATACCCGGCCTTAAATCTTCAATATCAAGTACATCTGTTAGCAATACCGGCTTAGGAAGTTCATCTCTAGGATCTCTACCCGGTTTTAGCAGTTCATTTAGTATATCTCTTAAGGTTGGTATCCCAACACCAATTTCTGCTGCAATTTCTGCCAAACCTTTACTATCAACTTCTTTTTTAAGATTTCCAAGCTTCCTTTGCTTAACATCTTCCATAGTATAACCCATGATCTCAAGCAATTTACTGGCCGCAGGATAAGACTCAGGGTGCACTGAAGTACTGTCTAGAACATCAATTCCGTCAGGGATTCTCAAAAATCCTGCGCACTGCTCAAAGGCTTTTTCTCCAAGCTTCTTAACTTTCTTAATTTCTTTCCTTTTTTTAAACTTTCCGTTGGACTCCCTATATTCTACAATATTGCGGGCTATTGAAGAATTAACCCCCGAAACGTAGGACAACAGCGATGGAGATGCAGTATTGAGATCAACCCCCACATTGTTAACGCAATCTTCAACAACTCCGCCTAAAGACTCACCTAATCTTTTTTGATTCATATCATGTTGGTATTGCCCGACTCCTATAGCCTTAGGATCTATTTTCACCAATTCGGCAAGAGGATCTTGAAGCCTTCTAGCAATGGATACGGCACTTCTTAAAGAAACATCAAAATTCGGAAATTCCTCAGCCCCAAGTTTAGAAGCGGAGTATACCGAAGCTCCAGCTTCACTCACGACCATATAAAAAAGCTTCCTGTCAACCTCTTTTATAAGCTCTGCAACAAAAATTTCCGACTCCTTTGAAGCGGTACCGTTTCCTATTGATATAATATCGACTTTGTGTGTTGCAATAAGGTGTTTCATCACCTTCTTTGCTTCCTCAACCTTGCTCTGTGGGGGTGTCGGATAGATAACTGTAGTCTCTAGTACCTTACCGGTTTCATCAACCACCGCTATTTTACAACCCGTCCTATAGGCAGGGTCGACTGCTAAAACTATGCTGTCTTTAACCGGAGGTTGAAGCAGAAGGTTTTTCAAATTCGCAGAGAACACCTTCATTGCCTGTTCCTGTGCCTTATCTGTCAATTCATTCCGAACTTCTCTCTCTACTGACGGAAATATCAAACGATCATAAGAATCGTCTATAGCTCTTTCAACATACTCCGAAGTTATTGACCTAGCCTTTTTTACGCAATTGGACTTTAAATAACTTGTAACCCTTTCACTAGGAACATCAATTTTTACCTGCAAAAACTCTTCTTTCTCTCCCCTGTTAATGGCAAGAACTCTGTGGTTGGCAATCTTCGCAACCGGTTCAGAAAATTCATAATACATTCTATATACCGAATCTTCCTCCTTTTTTGCCTTTGTCACAATGGTGCCTAGTTTATAAAACATTTCTCTAATTGCCTTCCTAAACTCAGCGTTATCGGAAACATCTTCTGCTATTATGTCCATTGCTCCATTTAAAGCTTCTTCAGCTGTTTTTACGGACTTTTCAGCATCTATGAAAGGTGCCGCAATTTCTTCTATACTTCCACTCTTTATTTCCTGAGCAAACAGAATTACTGCTAAAGGTTCAAGACCTTTTTCCTTAGCCATAGTAGCACGAGTTCTCCTCTTTGGCCTAAAAGGTCTGTATATATCTTCGATTTCCTGAAGGGCAACTGCCTTTTTAAGGCCTGCTGCTATTTCATCGGTAAGCTTACCCTGTTCGTCAATCAGCCTTAATACCTCTTCTCTTCTGGCCTCAAGATTTCTCAAATAGATTAATCTATCGTACAATTCCCTCAAAACCTGGTCATTGAGTTCCCCTGTCATTTCTTTTCTATATCTTGCTATAAAGGGTATTGTATTGCCATCATCAATAAGTTTTACTGTATTTTGAACTTGAAATGGCTTTAAATTAAACTCACTCGTAAGTTTTGCATTAATATCCAGCATCTATATCCTCCAATTCTATTCTTCTTAAAAAAATAATTTCTAATGTTTTTTCAAGAAACATATATCTCACTAATTATATATTTAAAACATTACTCTAATCAAGCCCTGATTACAATAATGTTTTTAGGGTATATATAAATAAAAACCTCGGTTTTCCTCTTAGCTTGGTTATAAAAGAGGTGTAATAAAATAATAAATAAGGGGCACTCTACATAATGACTCTTTCTTAATATTTTCTAAGCTACCTTATTTCTTCGCAATAGACTTTAGAATGAAAGAGTAGAATTTTTATAACCCAAAAGCTGTCTTATTTATTTGGGGAGTGATGTACATGAAATTGATAAAAGGAGAAAAAATTTTATTATTATCGCCGGATAAGCTATTAGTTAATGAGCTATCCGCAAAACTTGGTAATGTGGGGTTTGATGTATTAGCTGCAAACGATACCGCTACCACCTTAAAATTAATAGAAGTGGTGACTCCGTCTGTTATACTATTGGATCTTTCTATGGATTCCCCTAACGGAAATGATCTGTTGACCCTTTTTAAATCAAAGGTCAATTTGATTAATACACCATTAATTGTTTTGTCTTCAAATACCGATTCAGACACTAAGGTTTATGCGTTCCTTCAGGGTGCAAGCGACTTTGTTGGCAAACCTATTCAATTTAGGGAACTGCTTGCTCGTATTAACAACCAGATAAAAGTTCATAATAAGCTAAAAGAGTTAGAGGGAAAAAATAGAGAATTAACAAAAAGAAATACTGTTCTAGAGCAGTTGGCAATTACAGATTCATTGACAGAGCTCTATAACAAAGGTTATATACTTCAAAGGTTAGAGAGCGAAATGATACGTTCAGCAAGATATAATGAGCCAATATCCCTCATAATTATAGACCTTGACTACTTTAAGAAAATAAACGACTCCTTTGGTCATGTTGCTGGAGATAACATTTTAAGAAAACTAGCAAAAATACTGGT
>CAYXPB010000073.1:0-18329 GCA_964466645.1 uncultured Acetivibrio sp.
ATTTTATACATATTAGGAATCATAAGAAGAAGTCCTTGTGAAGCTGTAAATGTTGAAGTTAATGCACCAGCAGCTAAAGAACCGTGAACTGTTCCTGCAGCACCAGCTTCAGACTGAAGTTCAACTACTTTAACTTGATTACCGAAAATATTTTCCCTTCCTGCAACAGACCATTGGTCAACAAAATCGGCCATTGGACTTGAAGGTGTAATTGGATAAATGGCAGCAACATCAGTAAAAGCATAAGCTACATGTGCAGCAGCTGTATTGCCGTCCATTGATTGTTTAGATCTTGACATTTTTTACTTCCCCCTTTATACTATTTGGCATTTTATTTTAACATTTTAAAACTTTCTTGTAAAGATTGTATACATTACAGTGTATACAAAGTACATCCTTATACATATAACGATTTACTTTGCCTTTGCTTTATCTTCTTTCTTGAAAGCTAGAAGAAGTGTTGGTATAAGTTTAATAAAATCTTAATAAAGAGATAGAATTTTATCAGCCCCACCTGTTAAATTTTAAACAAAGTTTTTTTTATCATTATTATTCTATCATTTTTTCTTAAAAAAACAAAGTCTAAATTTATTGGAATTGTAAAGTCTTGTCTGTTTTTATCCTCATCTCTCATTACTAATTCTTTTAACTCTATGAAATAGAAAGGAGCTATACATTTTTAGCATAGCTCCTTTTTTATATAGTCTTGCAATTCTTTTGAAGGTGTGTTGATATATATTGCAAAAAGTGTTAACTAGATTTTTCAAGCCACACTTGCAAATTTTGTCTATAAATTACCTTAGGTGATTCAAAAAAATAACTGGTCAATGGGTTTTTCAAAACACCTTAATTAAGCTCTTCTGCCAATTTAATGAGTTCTGCCCATCTCTTGTCAACTTCTATCTGAACTTCTTCTATCATGTGCTCATTCCCTGTTCTTAATAAATGTTTAAATCTACCCTGGACTTTAAGAAATTCTTTTACAGGCAATTTATTTTTTGGCTTATAATTTATTTTATATTTACCGTCTATAACTTCATATAATGGCCAAAAGCAGGTTTCTATAGCTAATCTGTTTATTTCCATCAGATCAGGAGTATCATACTGCCAACCTCTCGGACATGGTGCTAAAACATTCATAAAAGCAGGACCTTCTGTATAAATTGCCTTTTCCGCCTTTTCATATAAATCCTTCATATTCCCTATGGCTGCTGTTTGAGCAACATAAGGAATATGATGGCTAACCATCACTTCTGTGAGGTCTTTCCTCCACTGTTGTTTTCCATGTTTTTCTTTGCCTGCCGGCGAAGTAGTTGTATCTGCATATTTAGGCGTTGCAGAAGATCTTTGAATTCCGGTGTTCATGTACGCTCCATTATCATAGCAAACATAAACCATATCATGCCATCTCTCCATTGCTCCAGAAAGTGACTGCAACCCAATATCATATGTTCCGCCATCACCACCAAAGGCTATAAACTTTGTATCCTCTTTTATTTTCCCTCTTCTCTTCATTGCAATATATGCAGCTTCTGCTCCTGCTACTGTAGCAGCGGAGTTTTCAAAAGCATTGTGTATGAATGAATCCCTCCATGCAGTATAAGGGTAAATAAAAGTACTAACTTCCAAACATCCTGTTGCAGATCCTATAACAGCATGATCTTCGGGCTTTAAGGCCCTTAATATCTGCCTTACAACTACTGGGGCACCACATCCTGCACACATCCTATGCCCACCGGTTAATCTTTCAGGTTTTTTAGCTACTTCCTTTAACTTATACGCCATTTATCACACCTCCTATTCTCTCACGCCAAGGTAGTTGTAAACTGACTCTACCTTATCCGTATCTAATATTTCAAACAACTTATTAAAAACAATTTCTATATCAGTAGCTTTAACATCTCTTCCGCCAATTCCGTAAATGTAATTGATAACTTTCGGGAAAAGAACACCTTTAGCATACATAGCACTTGTTACTTCAGTAAACAAAGGACCACCTGCTGCATTAAATCCTTCCGACTTGTCCATTATTGCTATAGCTTTATACTTTGCTAAGGCAATAGCTAGCTCTTCAACAGGAAAAGGCCTTAATACTCTTAGCTTTAATACCGCAACTTTTTTCCCTTGTGCTTTATACCGGTCGGCAACATATTTAGCAGTACCGGCAGTAGAATTTATTAAGACTACTGCTACCTCAGCGCCATCTGCATTATATTCTTCAAATAGTTCATATTTTCTTCCCGACATCTTATAAAACTCTTCAGCCACCTCAGTAATAACCTTCTTGGCATTTACCATTCCCTGTGCCTGTTGTCTCTTATGCTCGAAGCAATGGGTAAAGTGATCTAAAGGTCCGACCGCTATTGGATTGTCTTTATCTAACAAGTACATTTCAGGCTTATATTCCCCAACAAAAGCTTTAACCTTGTCATCCTCAATCAATTCAATGTTTTCTATAGCATGAGAAGTTATAAAGCCATCCTGACAAACCATTACAGGAAGTGATACATCAGGATGCTCACCTATTCTGTGAGCCATTAGCATGTTATCATATGCCTCCTGATTGTTTTCCGAATACAATTGAATCCATCCTGAATCTCTAGCACCCATCGAATCACTATGGTCATTGTGAATATTTATAGGGCCTGACAATGCCCTATTTATACACGCCATTACTATAGGCAGTCTTGAAGCTGCTGCAATGTAAAGTATTTCCCACATAAGGGCTAAACCATTTGCTGAAGTAGCAGTCATTGCTCTTCCACCTGCAGCCTGTGCACCTACACAAGCAGACATAGCACTATGTTCCGATTCCACTGCTACAAACTCTGAATCTACAACACCATCTGCAACATAAGTTGAAAAATATTGAGGTACTTCAGTTGATGGAGTAATAGGAAAAGCAGCGACAACATCAGGATTTATTTGCTTCATAGCAAGGGCCGTAGCTTCATTACCGCTCATTCTTTCTCTAATTGACATATTCTATACCTCCTATTTTCCTTCCTCTACAAAATCAATGGCATCAAAAGGGCAGACCTTCACACATACACCACATCCTTTGCAGTGATCATAATCAAAATCTATTCTTTTTCCTTCTTCATTAACTAATATCGCTGTATCAGGACACACTGGATAACATAATAAACATTGGGTACATTTTTCCACAATCCAAATAGGCTTCATTGACCGCCAATCTCCGGTATTGTAAAGATGTGCATTTCCTGCATAAGGTATAGTACCGCCTTTTGTTGTGGTTTTCCAGGTTACATCTGTAGATACATCTTTTAGTTTTTTACTCACACAACTGTTACCTCCTGCATTGATCTCTCAAGCGCCTTTATATTACCGTCAACAACTTCAGGCTTTTTAGCAAATTTATGTTTGAAGGACTCCACCATATCTTTCAAAAATTTCTGTTCATCCATTATTTTGCTAACTTTAACAACCGCCCCTAACATAGGTATATTAGGGAAATATTTGCCTAGTGTAGCAATAGATATTGCCCGTGCATCTATTGTACATACCTTTCCTTTATATCCCTTTAATAAAGGCTTTAATTCGTCCGCTGCCTTTGTGGTGTTTATAATGATCGCCCCATCTGCTTTTAATCCTGAAGTTACATCAACTGCTGTAATTAATGTATCATCCACTACGACAACATAGTCAGGCTCGTAAATATTGCTATGGATAGTAAGTCTTTCTTCACTAATCCTGTTATAAGCTGTAATTGGTGCTCCCATTCTTTCTGGTCCATATTCGGGGAAACCTTGAATAAACTTTCCAGTATTAAATGCAGCATCGGCAAGTAGCAATGATGCAGTCTTAGCACCTTGTCCACCACGTCCATGCCATCTTATTTCGACAACTTTACCCATTTTTTAAACCTCCTTTTTTGTAAGGCAATTATTATAGTCATATAAGGCCATTTCAAAAAAATAACCTATACAATATTTAAGTCTCAATGCCCATCACTGAAGCTTAAATCCTTCCAAAGTGAAGAACATTATTTTGCTACATAAAAATGTAAATCAGATTTTTTAAAATGGTGATTGACCAGTTATTTGCTTGGAATCACCTAAATGAAATAGCTTGAAGCGCGATGTAAAAGATTTAGCGCGTTCAATATATATCTACAAAGAATATTTTATCCATAAACTTTTAATCAAATTCAGATATATGATTTCTTTTTAGGTAATTCAAAAAAGCTGATTTTAGTTGTTTAGTTGGTCAGAACTATATATATTGACTAATGAATTTTTTTGAAACTTTCTAATTCAGGATAGTCTAAAATTATATTTCTAATACATTTTTTAATGCTATTGTTAAACAAATACCAGGTATTCCAAGTGTTCCTATCACAAACGAGGTAAGAGGATTTAGCGCAATATAAAAATTGAAAATACCTCCGATAAGATTTATAATAAGAATTGCTATAGCTCCTAATATACAGCTATACAATAATTTTATAACTACTTTCATTGGGCCCACAAAAATTTTTCCGAAAAAAAACAAAAATATTACACCAATTATATAGAAAAAAATAGTACTATATTCTATCCCCATTTTTTATCACTTCACTCTCACATGTCATTTAATAAGGTGATTCCAAAAAATAACTGATCGATCGCCATTTCAAAAAATCTGGTTCGGTGGGCTTTATATCTTGAATATTTTGTAGGTTTTTTTGAAATGGCCTAAATAGATCTAAATAAATAGTAAGCACCTACTATTAAATATATAAGCTTTGTAATAGATTTATTACGAAAAAATAGAGAATAGATATTAAGTGATTCCAAAACCAATTGGTCAATCGACATTTCAAAAAATCTTATTTACATTTTTTGAAATGAACTTAAATGTAGTATTTGTTCTATTTCTTATTTAATTTTACTTCATATTTTATACCATTTTCTTTTGCTATTTTTATTAGATACTCATACTTTGCCTGATAAGCCTTAATTTTATATGTATGATAATCAATCATGCCATTATCCACAGCATAATTAAAATCATTATTAGCATTAATCCATTCTCTTTTTGCAGTTGTAATGCTATCTATAAGCTTTTGATTATCATTTATTTGGTTATTTGCCAATTCATTATTTTCGATTATATTAAGTAGCTTAAATACTTTTTGAAATAAACTAGTTTTATGTTCCTTTTGCCTTAAGTGTTTTTGAATATCTAAGTTCATAGAATCACCTTATACCTTTAAATTTTATTGAACATCCTTAACTTAATATATGCTTCTAAAAAAAACATTGTGAATTTATTAATTTGCTTTTTAAAGAAATGATATTCAAGTTTTTTAAGCCTCAGTTGTATATTTTTACAATTATCTAATATACATTTTAAAAGGTTGTCTAAATGTTCATTTTTTATAAGTATAAGCAAAAATACGCCAATCTATACATATAATAGTAATCCATTGTTTCTCTTTTTGTCTTTTTGATACATTTTCTTGTGTGATAGGGTTAAGTTTACAATTCTGCAATGAAAAATATATTGTTTTTTTCTATTAAACTTGCGATAATTATATTATACTGAAATAAGGCACGCTATCTAAATAACTTTTAGCGAACTTAAAATAAATATTTATATTCTAATATTTATACAGTAAGTATAATATAATAAAAAATGGAGTGTAGTTATGACAAACCTTGAGATACCAAAGAAAAATTTTAAACCAAAAAACAAAATATTATTTGTACTTATTATAGTAATTTCATTGCTATTTGCTATGTCCTCAATTTACTCTATATCAACTTTAGCTTACAACAAATCTTATGATGGGGTTTCAATCAATAATGAGAAGGTTGGCAAAATGTCTAGAAGTGATTTAAAATCAATTTTGACAGCCAAATTTTCTGATAAAGCAAAAAACCTCAAAGTTGTTCTCAAATATAAGGATAAATTAAAAGAAATAAGTTTTGCAGAAATTGATGTAAAGTATGATATAGACAAGGCCATAGATGACATTATGAGTGCAGGAAGACACGGCAATATATTTAACAGACTTATGGAAGTGTCAAGTCTAAAAAAAAGCGGCAAATTAATCGAAATGAACTATTCATATAATAGTGACACTCTTAAGAACATAATCGAGAATTTTAATAGTGAAACAATAAAATATGCTAAGGACACTGACCTACTTATTGAAGACTCAAAAGTCACAATACATATAGGTCATCCCGGTGAAAGCATTGATACAGAATCAGTATATAAGGCTATAGATTATTCCATTAAGTCCTGCACAGGCACAGAACATGATGTTCCTACAATAATAACTCCTCCAAACAGTATAGATGTAAATGACCTTTATACAAAAATAAGTACAGAACCTATAGATGCTACAGCAAAATTAGATGAGAATAACAATATTTCTATAATACCTCATACAAAAGGTAGATCTATTGACAAAGCAGAATTAGTGAGTATCATAAACGAAATTGAAAAAAAATACAATACACATAAAGTACTTCCTGTTAAATTTGTTGAATCTAAAGTATCTACATCTTTATTTAGTTCAAGTCTTTTTAAAGATACTCTTGCAACAGCAAGCACACGCTTTAATACAAATTCTGTCAACAATGCAAATAGAGCTGTAAATATGAGACTTTCAGTTTCAAAAATAGACGGTAAAATACTTTTACCCGGAGAAACATTTTCGTTTAACGATGTTGTTGGCCCTAGAACAGCTGATAGAGGGTATAAATCTGCAAACGCATATATCGCCGGCAAAATAGTTCCAGACGTAGGAGGAGGTATTTGTCAGGTATCTACTACTCTATATAATTCAACACTTAAATCAGACTTAGAAACTGTATTTAGAAGCAACCATATGTTTACAGTAGGTTATGTTCCTTTTGGTCAGGATGCTGCAGTATCTTATGACTCAACTGATTTTAAGTTTAAAAACAACACCAATATGCCTATAAAAGTTCATGGAACGGTAACTAGTGATAATCGTGTTGTATTTTCAATTTTAGGCACAAACGAAACTCCGAATAAAACCATTGAAATAAGTAATGTTCAAATTAGCTCTACACCTGCTCCTATTAAGTATATTAATGACCCTACACTTGATGAAGGAAAAACATCAGTTATTAATAACGGAATGACAGGATATGTAATTGATACTTATAAAATCGTTAAAATTAACGGTGAGATACAGAGTAAAACAAAAATTCATAGAAGCTCATATAGGACTTTGGAAAGAACAGTTAAGAGAGGAACAAAAAGTGTTCCTGCGTCAACCCCTTCATTAACTACAGCACCACAAGAGGTTTCTCCAGCTTCAAATGGCATGCTTAATTCTCCTTCAGAGGGCATTGTTGACCCACAGCCTATTGATAATGTAGATCCCGTTTAAGTTAAATTTTTCATAAGTTTATTATTATGATGCCCCCTTTATAGAAAAACAACTGTAAGGGGGCATTTTTATATTTTTACTTTATTTTACCGTAACTAATAACTATCCACACTAGCTGCTCCATTGTTTCTTAATATTGAACCAATTGAAGAAACTTTATCATCATCTGTCTTCATACTGAAAAGAATCTTTCCTGCTTTTATATCTGTTTCATACTGGCGGCTTTTATTTTCGGGAATTCCAAGATCAACAAGTCCTCCAACTACACCACCTGTTACTGCACCTGATAATAATCCAGTAATAGGTCCTGCTGCAGCAATTATCCCCAACCCAGGAATCACCATACTTCCTGCACCAATCAATAATCCGGCAAGTCCTCCAATTATACCTCCTGTTATGACACCATCAGATATATTATCGTTAACACCTTTTGGATTTGTACCCATATTTAATCCAGTTGTTTCAGTTTCAGCTCTATTACCTTCTTCATTTTTTGCAATAATGGAAATATCATCTGTCCTAAGACCTTGGTCTTTTATTTGTTTCGCTGCATTCTCAGCATTTGAATAATTATCAAAAATAGCCACAACTGTTCTTGACATTTTTTGTTTTCCTCCTTAAATATAAGCTATTTCATTTTCTCTTTAAATATCATTACTTATTACATGGAATTTTATTCGTTAAATTTGAAATGTAACTTTTTTTTAATATTTAAAACATTTTCTTAGTGTATAATTAAACTATGCTGAACTTTATTTGTATTCCATAGCAAATTTTGATTTTGGTGATTTCAGAAAAATAACTATATATTGACTAATGAATTTTTTGAAACACCTTATACAAATAGTACATGCTTTGTGTAAAGCTTTAGCAAAATACAAATGTAATAAAAAATATTAAAATGTTTTAAGGGGTGCTATATATATAAATGAAAAAATGCTTAGGTTTTATTATTATTTTTACTATGATATTTACTCTAGTAACAAATATAAATGCTTCTCCTGACAATCCGCCTTCTTCTACATACTCAATGGAAGAAAGTGCGAATTCCTTAGTAAAGCTTGGAATTATGAAAGGATATGAGGACGGAACTCTTAAACTTAATAACAAAATAAAAAGAAGTGAATTCATTACACTTATTGTAAAAATGATGGCTTATGACAAAGATACAGATTTAAAAGACACAAAGGTTGGTTTTAAGGATTTAAAGAAAAATCACTGGGCATATACTAATATTGGTCTTGCTCTTAAATACGAGCTTGTTGCAGGATATCCTGACAATACTATAGCCCCAGACAAAGATGTAACTTATGCAGAGGCACTCGCGGTCGTAATAAGAGCTTTAGGCTATGAGAAGAGTTTAGATGGAAAATGGCCTAAAAATGTAGTCAACAAAGGTATTGAACTTGGTCTAGATAAAAATTTATCCTTAGTCTCGGATCACCCCCTATCCCGCGGAGAAATGTCTACCATAGTTTACAATGCATTGACTGTGAATTTTGCCACAAATTGAAATCTTATAAGTTTTTAAAGAATATATTGTAATGAAAAAATAAAGCTGCTAATATAGTATAAGCAGCTTTATGTATCTGCTGTTTGTAATATTTTAAATTTAGGAGTACGAAATGCAATTAGAAGGCATGCTACTTTTGCTTATTATGATAATTATAATAGCTGTTATATCTATAGTGTCAAATGATACAGCATTTTTTATAATTCTGTCGTTGGTTCTATCTTTTTCATCTATGAGGAATATTCTTAACCCTTTTTTACCTGATGCTAGTGAAGATGATGAGGAAACTAAAGAATTAGTTGAAGAATTTAAAGAAACTATAAATTTTGATTTTAATAAAATTAAATTAGGCATTAGGACCTCTAAAGCTATGATTATAATTCTATATTTCATATATATTTGCTTTTTTATAGATTTATTTATTTATAAAATTGCAACAGTCTTTTTAATTGTTTATTGGATTCGTTACATAGTAGAAAACATTAAAAAATGTCCAGAAGATGAAAATTATTCAGAAACTCGGATTTCTTCTTTTGATATGTCTTTAAGTTTTTTAGTCAATCTTATAAGTTTAGTAGTAATTTTAACAACTGCCTATAATAGATTTATGAGCTAAGCTTTCAAATGTAAAAAGTGTTTAAAATACAAATAACGTAAATTAAGTTTAAATTTATACATAATAAAAGTAGAGCTATGCCTTAAACTGAGGTCATAGCTTTTTTTATTATAATAAAGATCGTCTTTTGCAAGTCCATAAACAACTAGCTGCAAATTTGCATATATTTTTATGTTATAATAAAGAAAACAAAGTATCTTAAAAAGGTTTGTAACACCAGAATGGTTGTGGTACTTTAGCTTTTAGTAAGCGTACTCAATAGCGAAAATGACTACTTCCCTTTAAGTACGCTATTTTTGTACCTTTACAACTCTTGCAAGTTAATTGTTACACAACTTCATTTTTAACGCAAATACCTCATAAGTTTTTTTCAAAAGAATTATTAAGACAACAAATTCAATTACCCCAATCCGGTAATTACGGAGTAGGGATGGTTTTTCTGTCTTATGATAAGGATAAAAGAAAAACTATGGAAAATTACCCAGACGTAAAGTATATCCATGGATTGCTAAAGTAAGAGCTATACTTCCTATTAGAAATACAAACCGTGTAGTAGGAACAATTCTTGGTAGTTAAATAACAAAAAAGTATGGCGCTATTTACGGCAGTGACCCTAGAATCTATTGCATTAACACTAAGAAGTTTGTAGGCGACGAAAGCGGTAATTTAAAAGAAGTTCATACTGTTAATATAGAAGGAAGAAAGGCGATTTATGACGCTTTATACCGGTTGAAATAGATGGAAGTGAAAAGGTTTGGGAAGCAGATCTCGTACTTCTATGTATGGGCTTCTTAGGCCCTGAGGGAACAATACAAAAGCAACTAGGTATTGATAAGGATGAAAGATCCAATGTAAAAGCACAATATGGAAGTTACGAAACAAATATAAAAGGTATATATGCTGCTGGAGATATGAGACGAGAACAAAGCCTTGTAGTGTGGGCAATTAATGAAGTCCGGGGTGCTGCCCGTGAAGTTGATAAATTTTTAATGGGTTATACCAATTTGCCATAAATAAAAACTCCTTATTTCTAATAAACTGCTTTTGTAGTAGTTTATTTTTATTTATGAATTTTATTTAGGTGTTATTCTTTTAATTACTGTACCTAAAACCTTGAATATAGTTTTATGTTATAATTATAAAAATGACAATATTTTATAATTATAATTTCTAATTAAATAATAATTATTGGAAAGGTTAATAAATATATAATGAAGGAAAAATCAAAGAATATTAACACTATTATAACATTAACAATTCTTATTCTATCAGCTTCATTAGATAATGTAGTTTTAGGATTATTTCCTCCTCTATTTTCATATATATCGGAGGATTTAAACATACATGTTTCAGCGATGGGCGTTGTATCTGCTGTAACAATTTTATTTTCTGCTGTATCATCAATTTTTTGGGGATACATGGCTGACAAAGGAAAGAGGAAACATTTAATTATAATTGGTACTTTTATTTTTACCGTTTCAATATTTCTTACAGCGTTTAGCAAGAACTATTTTCAATTGATATTATTTCAAATATTTACTGGTATAGGTCTTGGATGTGTAGGTTCGATCGGTTATAGTGTTATGACAGACTTTATACCGAAAAAGCATTTAGGCACACTGCTGAGTTTATGGGGCTTATCTCAAGGATTTGGAGGTATTGCTGGAGCTGTTATGGCACCTATTATATCCACACATTCAACATGGAGAAGACCTTTTATAATAATTTCTGTTATTGATTTTATTTTTATAATCTTTTACTTTTTTATTAAAGAACCTGAAAAGGGTTCTGCTGAACCTGAATTAAAAAATCTCCATAAAGATGGATTAAGTTATAATTACTCTATTGAATTGAATCATATACCTAAAATCACTGCAAATAAGAGTAATAAATGGCTTATGTTGCAAGGATTCTTTATGCAGATTACAATTGGTACCCTTATATGGCTTCCTACACTTTATGCATCTAAAATAAGGTCTGAAGGTATTAGTATAGATACAGCCTCAATAGCTGCTGGTTACTTTTACGGACTTCTGCAAATGGGAGGACTTTCATCAACATATTTTGGTTATCTAGGAGACAAATTTCAAAAGAAAACTTACAGAGGTAGAGCACTTTTAACTGGTGGTCTTATTCTCACAGCCATACCTCTTTATATCCTTATGTTTTTGCTTCCAATGGATAATCTTAGACTTCCTTCAACAAATGAACCTTATATAATTCTCATTTCACTTATAAAGCAATTTGTTACAAACCCGTGGATACTTTTAATGTTTATACTTGCAGTATGTGCAACTGCTGCACAATCAGCAAATACTCCAAATTGGTTAGCTCTTTTAACTGATATAAACCTTCCTGAACACAGAGCAACTGCATTCAGTATTGCAAACCTTATAAACGGATCAGGAAGAGCTTTAGGTAACGTACTTATAGGGATAGTCTTAGGATTTATATCTTTAAAATTTAATGAGCCCTACAACTATATATATACTATGGTTTTATTTCAAGTATTCTTTATTCCCGCTGTTTATTGTTACTATAAAGTTTCAAGAAACAGCGGCAGGGATATTAGAAGGGTGAAATCCACTTTAAAAAAGAGGGCAAAAAAGCATGAATAATGTACCTTTTCCATAATCCAATCATTTAGCAAAAATCAGAATCAGTCTCTACTGGATACTCTATTAGCCACACAAAATAGAGGAGATCCTAGAATAACTGCAATTACTTTTTATCAATTGATGGTAGTTAATATGGTGGAGGCGAACCCTTCCGAATTATATGTACTAATTTATTGGAAGGGTATTGGCACACAGTATTTTTATCATTACTACTAATAACAATTATAAATTGCTTCATTCAATATATTCGATATTATTATAATCACACCAATCTCTTGCAATCTCTTTATAAGCATCTTCTTTATACTTATACCATCTATCATCAATTCTAAATTTTATAACCGTATCCTTGAAACGTCTGAATGCTCCACTCCCATGTATAGCACTTTGTAAGGCATTACTTATCATGTCATTATCAATAGAATAACAGAATCGTTCCATGATGTCATATTCATTTATCTCAAATTTATCTGGAAGCTCAACGTAGTTGTTCCAGTTAACAATGATATCAAGAGCTTCTTTGATGGTTTCTTGTTGCCATTCAGGATACTGGGAGAAATCATCATCTTCTTCTGCTATGGATAATTCTTCTGTACTAACAGATATTAAAGCTCCTGTTTCTTTGTTAAGGAAACATTTGTATTCATCTGATAGAGTATCCATTTCATCTATAATATCTTTAAGTTTAATAGCTTTCATATCCAGTATTCCTTTTCTTCAAATTTACCAGAACCCGTTACCATTTCGGTTTCAAGTTTGAATACACCAATCATGCCCGATTTACCTCGGCTGACAGTATAAACTTGTCCCGGTTTATGCAAACCTTCGGGAATAAGTTTTCCACCACCTTGCTCGGGTACAGGTACAAATTCTTCTGCAAAGGATTCATTATCTATGTAGGAGAAATTCACATCATAAAATTCCATACCGCCAATCTTCTTTAGCTGTTCCTTTACACTTCTTCTGCTTTCCAAAGCAAAACGTAAGATTTCCTCAACCTCTTCTTTGGTGAACTTGCCATGAGGATAAATTAATTTTACAAAGCCAGATACCATCTTTCTAACTGCAATCACATCACGCTGATTCAAGTTGTTTCCGAGCTTGAAGTATTTATCAAAGCTATCGCTGAAAGATTTCTTACGAAGTTCTCTTAGAAACTCTGATAAGTAATCTGTTATAAAACCATAGTCATCTGTAAAAAATTCTGGTCTGTATTTTGGAACTTCCCATCCGGGGATATAGCAATGCATTCTGTCAAAGAACGCACTATCATTTGCCATTGCTTCAGGAAATGGGTCAAACAGGTGTGATGTTTTAAGCAATACATCCACGCTTTGATTGATGTTGCCTACAAAAACCATTCCAGCAGAAGCATTCTTTTCTTCTTTACCACGAGCAAAAGATCCAGATGCCATATAGTCCTTCATGATTTGGACTCCGTCTTTATCCTTGAATGTAATTCCTGCAACTTCATCAAAGGCTACACAATCCCACATTCCCACAAGACCAACTGCTTTGTTGGACATATTGTAAAACAAATTAGCTACCGTTGTTTGACCACCTGAAACAAGGATACTATTAGGTGATATCTCTTTATATACATGGGATTTACCAGTTCCACGAGGACCGAGTTCACAAAGATTGAAATTGTTTTCAACCAACGGAATCATCCTCGCAAGCAGAAGCCATTTAACCCTATCGGAAAACCTTGAACTTTCCATGCCCACAGAGCGTAATAGAATATCAATCCATTCATCCTTCGTAAATTGTTCTCTACCTGTCAAAACTTCGCTTAAATCAAGGTTTGGCATTTGAATAGGATTTAATTTCTTGATTAAGAAAGGACAACGGTTTTTATCCGCCTCATCAAAGAAATATTCAAGTCCCGCAATACACCAGATACCGCCACATAAGAGACGTTCAAACTCCGAAGCATACTTTTCGGATATAGGCACATCTTTGATACCCAGGTTTGAAAACTCTGCTTCGTATGTATCATTTCTATAATTCAGCTTTACAGATATCTTATCTATTACAGTGTACGAACCATGTTCTCTAAGTTTTGAGATAATCTTCTGTGCCTCATCAGGACGGACAAAGTTATCTGCAAGTATTTTCTTAACTGTCTCAACACCTTGCTCGATAGAAGCCTCATCAGTTGTAGCACAATACATTCCCAAAAGGTATTCAAGAACATATACTGGAACATTTGCACCTTCTTTGATTTTCTTAGTAAGGTCTTTTCGGACAATTTTACCGGCAAAATAATCGTTCAGTTTAGCATTTATCGAACTGTCCTTTTCAGCAGGATCAATGGGGGTTTTTGGTTCTGTATTAAATTCTTCACTCAAATCATCCTCAAATTGCTCGTAAGAGTTGACTTCCTCTGAAATAGTTTCATCAACCTGTTCACTTGATTGTTCATCCATTTTTTTATTGATATCTTCAATTTGGATTTTTATAATCTCCAATCTCGATTAATTAAAATCCAAAGTCATCTGTAAAAGCCATATCTATAGTAAATTCAAAACGCCCAAGTTCAACCTCTGTCTTATCATCTATCATCACAAGGTAATACTTCTCGCTCTTTGAATACTTCTTGTTTCTGAAAGTAAACTTCTCCTTAAACATCCTCTTTTCAGGTGGTTCGCTTTTTTTGTCAGCATAGATAATATTGTCATTTGATATCTTTTCACCAGCTTCATTTATAAAATAAATCTTCATGACAACAGGTAGCAAAGTATCACTGACATTATCCTTCTGCATAAAATCAAGATAAGTAATGAGGTTGGTAATTTTCCTGCTCAAAGAAATCAGTATCACTTCAACCTGACTTGTCTCTTTCTTTGCTCTAGCACTCTTTAACTTAATGACAGGCACAATCATTTCCTGAAGAGAAGCACCC
This sequence comes from uncultured Acetivibrio sp., assembly GCA_964466645.1. Lineage (GTDB taxonomy): Bacteria > Bacillota > Clostridia > Acetivibrionales > Acetivibrionaceae > Acetivibrio. The sequence goes on from CAYXPB010000073.1 coordinate 15,028, forward strand.
CCATGAACATAGTTTTGCCCTCCACCGCTTGCTTTAAATAACTTTTCTGCTCTTGGCAATGTCACATGGATGTCATCATTCTCACTTGCGAGATATCCAAGGTTAAAATCAATACTGCTGTCCAAATTGAGGCTCTCTCTTGATAATATGAACCGCTTATTCTTAAACACATTTTGCATCTTACTATCTGCATTTTTTATTATTTTGTCGCTTTCATCAAGTTTATCACGTTTGTATATAAAGCCATGATCTGCTGTAATAATGTATTTCGTAATCGATTTATCAGCAGTTAGTTTATTAATTACCTTGATAATTTCATCGAATGTTTCTTCAGCCGCATCAAATACTTCATTCTCTGTCGGAATATGTTCTCCCCTAGCATCAATCTGATTGTGATAAATGTATATCAATTCCTTGCCTGAAATATGCTTTCTAACTTCCTCCCTACCAAGTGAGATTATATCTGAGTAGGAAAATGCTACCGCATTTTTGTTATAGCTTTCTAAAACCTTTTGTCTTTGTTCAGTTGATGCAACCGGTAAACCATCTACCAAAACCTCATAATTATCAGTAAAGGTTATTTGCTCATGAGGTAGAAGTGCTGCCATTCCAAGTTTGGTATATGAAGGCAAACAAGAAATCATGTAATCTAGTTCTGCCGAATACTTTACACTGTCATTCGATTTTGACTGAAGCTCCGCACCACAGTCATACCTTAAGCCATCAGATATAATAACAACAGTTGTTTCTTTTTTGACAGCAGGATCAACATATTTATCATAGAATTCCCATTGTCTTGTTTGAGGAAGCCCCTGATAGGATTTATATTCCTCAAGTTTGTCGCACCATGCTACAGAAAGTTTTGCCAAGAATGCATTGGAATAGAAATTCTCAATCAACTGCCTTATTTCAGCAAACTTGCTGTTGTTTTCAAGTCTATCGTATGTAATATAGAATTTTCTATAAGCAGTATCAACCCAATAGAGTTCCTTGACATATTTATCAACAATGTCATCCTTTGCTTTTGGCAACTCAGAAATGCTGATAAGGCTTAATGCGGAATCTAGGATTTTGTATTCATAATTGAAAACATCCTTATAGTACATTTCGATTCGTGTTTTAACAATCGCTTTGATTTTAGAAAGCAAACCTTGTGGAGCCTTTGCTTCTTCTTTAAACCAGCTAATTAATTTATCTATAATCAACTCATCAAATTGTGAGAAGGTATCGCAATCTATAAAGCAGTCTATATCTAATGTTGACATATAGTCTTTAACTTTGATTTTGCGGCTTATTTTATCTGCCAAACTGATAAATTTATCTCTATAAAGCATGTTGTTCATAAAATTGCTTATAAATACAACAATATCGTTTTTCTTTGTAGAGATTAATGGGAGCCAGGCTTTTGGCAATTCTCCTTTAAAATAGTGTGCTGTATATGTAATGAGTAATGTTATAACCAATTTCTCCAACGTCGGTTTTTCGTCGCTGTATCCATGATACTTTTGGCACAATTGCCAGAATACATGGAGGATTCCCATCTTTTCAAATGCTGCAATATGCTTGTTATTTTCAAACTCACCGCTTATGATTAGTGTCTTAACGATTTCATCAAAATTAGGAGTCTTAACAGAGCAAAGAACGCTTAAAATGCCGATATCAATGGCTTCTTCATTATAATTCTAAATACTTAAGAGAGCAAAGTTATTTATACGCTCATTGGCATTCCAGAACTTATAATATCTGTTCATGTGTTCCTTAAGCCTGTCAGGAATCTTAAGGTCATGCATAACAAGAGAGATTTTATCGGCATAAAACGACCTTGAATAGTAGATTATATCCGCTAGATGGTTGTCCCTGTCAGAAGGCTTAGCAAACGGAGCATAGATAAGATAATTTGTTGTCTTATCTACGGTTTCAAGGAAATACTTTGTATAGAACCAATTATCGGTTGTAAGTTTGTAAATTTTAGCATTTTCAAGTTTAATAGTGTCAACTTCATCGGCAAATTCGGCATTCTCATCGTACCAGAATACCAGTTTTCGGTCGTTGCCTTTAAATTCATTGTTCAATTTTTATTGTATGCTCTTTAAGTCCAATTTATCTTCACCCTTCGTTTAATTTAGAATGCAAAATGCAGAATTTCATTCACCGTTACCTCTTGTGATTTCGATTTCCTGCTCGTAATAGTAGGAATAATCTACGCCTTTCATAAACATTTCACGGTCGTTTATCTTATCTGTCAAAGCTGACTGTAATAATGATTTTATCATTGAGGAATCTGACACGCTTTTTTCCATTGCAGTGAGATAGTCTTTTTTATTGATTTTGCTCCAATCCACACACAATTTCAAGTTCTTTTTCAAAATCAAGTCAAGCCAAATTCGTGTGCTTCTGCCGTTGCCCTCCATGAAAGGATGTGAACATTCATCTCAACATATCTATCCACAATTTCATCAAAAGTGCCTTCAGGCATTTTCTCAATGTTTAAAAGCGTTTCTGGCATGAAACGTACCATCGCAAATTGAAAGCCACTTTTTGCAATGTTGCGTGTTCTGATTTGCCCTGCGAAGTCATAAAGCCCACCAAATAAATAGCCATGAATCTGCTGTAAACCTTTGACTGTGCCGACTTCTATTGTATTAAGCAAGGAACTGTCAAATAGCGCATACGCCTTGGATTTGCTTTTGCCGTCAATAGTTTCATCGCTATATGTGAACCATTCGATAAAACGATTTGCCTTTTTACTTGGAAAATTTTTCGCAAGTTCGATGATTCCGTCGTAGTCAAGAACATTTGCCTCATGTTTTTTTCCGTCAGGTGCCGTAAATTTGAACTGGGTAGTCACACTACCCACTTGATTATTTTCACGTTTCAATTTTGCCTTAAGGTATTTCCAGTAATTTCGATTTTTTTCGTAATCTTCTGAGCCACGAAGAACACCGATTATATCAAGCACAGAAAACCACCATTTAGATTTTTCATCGTCCCAAACGGCACGGACTTCTTTATCATCAAAAAAACGAATTGAGATTTTCTCCATTCAACTTAAACTCCTTTTTCAAAAATCCTCATAGCTTTCCCAACAAATTAATGCTACTTGCTTTCTTTCCTTCACTGCTAACTTCAACGCCTTGAAACTTTGCATAGTTTACAGTTACACCATCATCAAGGTCGATTGCTATTCTCTGAGAAGCTACGTGTGCAATTGCATGGTCATAAAGCCTTGTTTCTGAAAGTTGTTTAAATATCAGGCTTTTAACATCTACCATTGACATTCTCTCGGTATTATACCTGTTATA
>CAYXPB010000074.1:0-18051 GCA_964466645.1 uncultured Acetivibrio sp.
CTTTGTATAAATGGGTTTATGAGACAGCCTGTGAAGATTCTTTTGTGTCCATAGGAAAAGCTGAAAAAATCCTAGGTTTTAAGCCTAAATATTCAAATAAGGATGCTTTGCTTAGAAACTATAAGTGGTATATAGAGAACTTGCAAGAGTTTGAAAACAAAACTGGAATTTCTCATAGAGTGCCATGGAAGCAAGGAATACTCAAATTAGCAAAAATCTTTTTTAGCTGATTTATAAGATGCGTAAGGTGATTTTGGAAAATAATTGTTCAATATAGTTTTAAAAAATTTGGTTTGCATTTTTATATTGCAAAATAATGAGGCTGTCTTGGAGGCTTAAAAGCTTCCAAGATAGCCTTTTGAGCTAAATGTTGTAGGGGATATATTTGGGAATGGCCTAATGTCCAATAAAAAATACTCTTTCTTGGAAAAATCAAGAAAGAGTATTTTTGGTATTTGATATATTACTTAGCTATTGCAGCATAAAGTATATCGTCAATTGTAGTTTCTAGAGTTTCTTTTGCAACTTTGATTTGATCATTTAAGTCTTTTTCTTGCTCCATCAATATTGCAACAGCAGACTCGTCAACTGGCTTAACTTCTCTTAATGCTTTTACTTCTTCTTTTACTGCATTTTTAGTTTCTTCTAAAACAACAATTTTTTCCTCAAATAATGCTTGTTCTTCTTCTATCTTTAGAATAACATCTTCTCCATACTCTGCAACCAATTTAATTCTGTCAATTTGAGCATTCATAGCATCTCTTTTAGCTTTTAATTCGTCGTTCAATGCTTTTTCTGATGCTCTTAATTCAGCAACTTTATCTTCGTCAACTTCTTCAGCTGCTAATAAAGCATCTATTTCAGCTTTTAGAGCTTCTCTGCTTTCCTTTGCTACACTTTCTTCTGCTTCAAAAGCTGCTTTTAAAGTTTCAATCTTGTTTGCAACTTCTTCGCCATACTTTGCAACTAATTTTACGTTTTCAATAAACTTATGTAATGCATCTCTTTTAGCTTTTAATTCGTCATTTAATACTTTTTCTGCTGCTTGTAATTCAGCAACTTTATCTTCATCAACTTCTTCAGCTGCTAATAAAGCATCTATTTCAGCTTTTAGAGCTTCTCTGCTTTCCTTTGCTACACTTTCTTCTGCTTCAAAAGCTGCTTTTGCAGTTTCGATTTTGCTTGCAATTTCTTCGCCATACTCTGAAACTAATTTTACGTTTTCAACTATTTTGTGCATTACATCTCTTTTAGCTTTTAACTCGTCTTCTAATGCTTTTTCTGCTGCTTGTAATTCAGCAACTTTATCTTCGTCAACTTCTTCAGCTGCCAATAAAGCTTCTATTTCAGCTTTTATAGTAGCTTTGCTTTCATTTATTACACTTTCTTCAGCTGCAAAAGCTGCTTGTGCAGTTTCGATTTTAGATGTAGCTTCTTCGCCATACTTAACAACTGATTTCACTCTTTCAATTGCTTTGTGCATTACATCTCTGTTAGCTTTCAATTCGTCTTCTAATGCTTTTTCTGCTGCTTGTAATTCAGCAACTTTATCTTCATCAACTTCTTCAGCTGCCAATAAAGCTTCTATTTCAGCTTTTATAGTAGCTTTGCTTTCTTTTACTGCACTTTCTTCTTCTGCAAAAGTTGCTTGAAGTGCTTCAATTTGAGCTGTAGCTTCTTCTCCGTATTTAATAACCATTTTTATTCTTTCAATTGCCTTGTGTAAGGAGTCTCTTTTAGATTTGATTTGATCATTTATTGATTTCTCTTCTTCTTTTAATGCTGACATAGCAGTTTCATCAACTGGTTTAACTTCTCTTAACGCTTTCATTTCGTCACGCAAAGCTTTAAGACTTTCTTCCAAAATAGCAATATCTGCTTCACACACTGCTTTAGTTTCTGCTACTTCTTTCTTTTCAATAAGAGTTTCAACATACTTAGGGTGGATAATTTGACCTATTGACTTGTTGTAAACCTCCGGTTTAACTGGACCTACTGATGCAAAAGCACTTGTTGAAACAGAAAATGCCAATGCTACTGTTAATAAAGAACCTACAAATCTTTTCATTTTTACATTCTCCTTTTTATTATTTATTTTATAAACTATATAAAAAATCACCCGTGCGATTGATATTTTAGCTGTTTTTTATATAGCTTACATTCATAGATTAGTAATTGATTAATAATTTTACTTTCAATATCAAGGAATTGTTGCTTAGATATCAAAATAATTCCTTTCGGTCAAGTCTTTCGATAACGCAATATTTTTTCGTTCGGTTTAATATTTTTTTTTTTGAGTGTATAATAAAACAATATAGTCTTTTTACATTAAATTGTCTTAAAGCGAATTAAAAAAGAAGTAATATACGAAGATACTACAGTAGGGAGGGAATACTCATTGATAAATTTAAAATCATACAACATGTTAAGACACGAAAAGGATTCATTTTTAGAAATAATAGAAAAAATTAAAAATGGTGATACTCTCCTTAGAAATAAGTTTATTGATGACTACAAACCTTTTATATTGAAATGTGTATCGCAATCAGTAGGGAAAAAGAGTAATTTAGTTCAAAGTGATGAATACAGCATTGCTCTCATTGCTTTTAACGAAGCTATTGAGTCCTATAATTCAGATAAAAAGACTATGTTTATCAGTTTTTCAAAACAGGTAATAAAAAGACGGCTTATAGATTATTTAAGAAGTACAAAAAAGAACAATATCACTGTACCTTTCTCGTATTTTAGTGACAATGAAAGTAGTAGTTTCGAGGAGAAGTATTTGTATGATGGAAGTTCAGACTATAGCAGTGAGTTTGACATTAAGGAAGAAATTAAAAATTTTGAGCTGAAAATATATGAATATAAAATGACAATTGAGGACTTGATTGATTATTCACCAAAACATCGTGATACTAGAAATTTGTGTCTTAATGTAGCAAAGATTGTTACAGAAAATGATGAATTATATCAACTGTTTATGAAAAGGAAAGTTTTGCCGTATAAAGAGTTAACTGAGCACGTTAATCAATGTAGAAGAACACTTGAAAAGAATAGAAAATTTATTATCGCAATGGTTTTTGTACTTAAAAGCGATCTTGATATATTAAAAAGATACATATATGATACAATAGGGCGGTGAAATATTATGATAAAACAAAAGGGCACCATTTTGAAATTCAAAAAAAACCTGGCTATTATTATGACTAGTGATTGTAAAGTTGTTTCAATAGTTAAACAGCCTGGTATGTATGTGGGTTTAGAAATTTTGTTCAACATAAATGAGATTATACATAAAAAGAACAAAGTTGTTCTTTCTTCCCAGATTGTTGCTGGAGTTGCTGCAATGTTTATAATTATGCTTGCTTTTTTCAATCCCTTCATCGGCAATGGCATATATGCTTATGTAGCAGTGGACTCAAATACCAGTATAGAATTTGAGTTGGATAAAAACAACAAAATACTAAAGGTAAATAGCTTTAGCGACGATACAAGTGATTTATTAAAAGAATTAGATCTAAAAGATAAGTCTGTTGATGTTGCAATAAGAGAGGTTATTAAGAAATCCAACTTAAATGAATCAACTATCCTCATAACAGCATGCTTGAAAGAACAAAGCAATACTAATTCTAGTGATACAAAGAATAATAACTCTGAAGAATTCAAAAAGTTATTAGATATCTGTAAAAGTGTTGCTGAAGATGATACTAACGAGGATATTCGGTCAAAAGTAGTAGAAACCAATTATGACTACAAAAAATTGGCCAATATAAATAAAATTTCCTTAGGGAGAAGTATTGTCTATGAGAAAGCCAAAGAACAAGGCGTTGATTTAGATATTGAAGAAATTAAAACCAAAAGTATTGGAGAAGCTCTGAAGAAGGTCAAAATTGACGATGTGGGTGTTGTATATAATGTAAAAAAAGCTGAAACCAAAAAGCCTGACTTAGCAACTAAAAGAAAAGAGCTGCCAATAGAAGAATTAGAGCTGTTTGAGAAAAAAGATCCAAAGCCTATAATGGAGCCGAAGGATAAAATTGATGTAAAACAGGAAATAGAGTTAAAGGATAAGCCAAAAGTAAAACAGGAAATAGAGCCAAAAGATAAATATGAAGTAAAGCAGAAAATAGAACCAAACGAAAAACCCGAAGTAAAACCGGAAGTAGAACCAAAGGGAAAACCTGAAGTAAAACAGGAAATAGAAGAAAAGGATAAACCAGAAGTAAAGCAGGAAATAGAACCAAAGGATAAACCAGAAGTAAAGCAGGAGATAGAAATAAAGGATAAACCAGAAGTAAAGCAGGAAATAGAAGTAAAGGATAAACCAGAAGTAAAACAGGAGTTAGAACCAAAGGATAAACCTGAAATAAAACAGGAATTAGAACCAAAAGTCAAACCAGAAGTAAAACAGGAATTAGAACTAGAGGAAAAACCAGAAGTAAAATCAGATATAGAACTAGAAATAGAACCAGAGAAAATTGAACTAGAAATAGAACCAGAATTAGAACCAGAGGAAAAACTAGAATTAGAACAAAAGGACAAGTTCGAGGTTAATCCCGAAATAGAACCAAAGGTTAAACCCGAGAATACACTTGATAAAAAATCTAATGTTGACACAGACCCAAAAGAAATAGTTGATAAAAAACCTTCTCTCGATTAAGGGAGAAGGTTTTTCCTCTTTTTCTATCTAGTTATTGCCTTTTGGTCATCATAAAGAGTACCATTTATAGTAAAAGTGATATTGCCAAAAATTGCTGCTAAACTGCCATTTCAAAGAAATGATTTATGAGTTTCAGGACCTAAGTGTTGCATGATTTTTTAATGATCATAGTAAAGAATTTGGGTTTTAACTGATAAAGTAACCATTTTTATTTGCATATGGATTTCCTTTTAATAATCTGATATAATTCTTGATGTTAAGTGATTCCTAAAAAATAACTGTTCAGTTTGCGTTAAAAAAGTTTAATTCTTTCGGGGTTTATGCTGCAAGTATTGGCTGATAAACTTTTTTGGAACATCTTAGTAAATTACATTTTTTATCTGTATTATGATTATACATTGTTTATTTTGATTTGGAGGAAAGACTATGAATTATGCAAGATTATCAAGAAGATTTTTTGCTTTATATTTTGACTCCCTTATAGTAACTGGTATTATTTCTGCGTTTCTATTGTTTCTAAAAATATTTGATATAGGTATATCCTTTGAGGGTATAATGGAGGGCGATTTTTCTTTTTTAAGTAGATATTCTATTTTGTATTTATTAATTTATTTAGCATTTGAGGTGTCTTTTTTAACATCGGCGCTATCTGCAACTCCTGGTAAGATAATTCTAGGTCTAGAAGTTGTAAGTTATGAGTCAAGCTTTTTAAAGGTTTTTATAAGATCAATCGTAAAAGTAATTGGAGCATTATCTGGTCTGATTTATATATCTGGATTAGTTGCAGCTTTTAATGAAAAAAAACAATCTATCCATGACCTGTTAGCAAAAACATTTGTAACAGATTTAGACAGCAGAAACCAATCCTTTTCAAGCAATATGGACAGTGCCGAGTTTCATGAGGAAATGAAAAAAAGAGGCATTAAAACGTTTAGTCAGCAGCAGGCTTTAGCCGAAGAAATGTTTGGCAAAGCCAATAAGGCTAATAATAACCTTCTCAGGAGTCCGTTGCTATGGGTTATAGTTTTAGTTATCTTAATATTTGTTGGTTTTGTTTATACAAGAACAGTTACATATGAAATTCAAAAACTTTTAAGTTGACTATTTTAAAAGACATCTAAAAAGAGTAAAATTTATTTAGGTAGCACCTAATATAAAATTCTATTTGACATTTGTATGGAAATTTGGTAAAAATAAAGCTAGATAGTTGAGAAAGGATAACAATCATATGTTAGAGATGCCAGTTAGTTTGTAATGGAAAATTTAATTGCACGCTGTTTGATATTTGTTTTATGTGATTTTAATAATCACAATATCTTTTAGTGTGCGCTTTTATACCATTACAAGGAGCGCATCAAATCGATTGATTATACTGCGGAAGTCCCTGTTAGGGGGTTCCGTTTTTGTTTTCAAAATTTAAAACTATCTACCTATTTGCTGTAAGCAGATAGATGATGTGTTCCTTTACCTATTAGAAAGGGTGAAGGAGATGCTTTTTAGTTTATCAGCTGCTAGAGTATCATAAAGACAAAGTCTAGCTTCTGAGCTATCATATTGTAGAACAGTTGCCTAAGCGATATTTTTATAGTAAAATATTTGCAAAATAGAAATCAACTACATATGTCCAAAATTAATTTGGAGAATGTGAATATTATGGACGAATTATATGATGGAGATAACTATTTTAACCATATATTAAAGGGGGGATTGGCAAATGAATGAAGTGTTAAAAGCAATAAAAAGCAGAAGAAGTATAAGAAAATATAGGTCTGAGCAAATTAAGCAGGAAGAACTTGAAATGATTATTGAAGCTGGTATTTATGCTCCATCGGGTCATAATTTACAACCTTGGCGTTTTACAGTTGTACAGGATAGAAAAGTTATTGAACACATTAATGATATTTCAAAAAAGCTTATGGCGACGATGGAAATTGAGATGTAGTTAATTATATTAGGTGAGTTAATGAACCGTTATCTCAAACATCATAAGCGATACTATAATACCGCAGCGGAAGCTGCAATCAAAGTAGTAGATTCCTGTGCGGTATTATATAAGTGTTACAAAGAAGCTTTTAGCAATGAAGGAAGAGAGGATGGCATAGCCAGTTAGAAATTTATGAACTTACTTATCGGAAATAAAAATATTAAGTTTCAACTTTTCAAAACATCATACTATGTACTGTTTACTTTTTTTGTTAGCTTTTTTGTAGCGTATAGAGTTAAGGGACTATTTATAGATTGGTTATCGATTGATATAGGATTATTTCATCTTTTGCCTGTAGTATTTACATCAATATTATGTGGAGTCTATTTAGCAATCAAGAATAATTATGCGGAAATTCTGATGGGTAAAATAGTAGGGGCTAAGGGCAAAGAATTGCAACATAAAAATTTAAACTTTGCTTATATATGCCTAATAATAATATCTTTCTTGAGCAGCTTTTTTTCATATAAAGTTTTAACTTCTAAAGGTGCAGGTACTATATCAATAAGGATTCCTGACAATTTAGTACGTGTATTTTCAGATGTTGGATCGGGTTTCGTTTTCGCTTTGTTATGTTTGCTGATTTTATCGAGCTTTTTAGGAATTATGAGATCGCTGGATTATCACGGAGTCTCACTAAAGGGAATATTTCCATTTCTTTTTGTGGTTATAATTGCCAATATGCTAGCTGTCTATTATATAACTTCAGAAAAGGTTGTTTATTGTTGGGACAACTTGGGATATTGGACGATAAGCCAAAGCATGTCTGACTTGCTTTTTAACGATCTCTACAGCTTTATCAAAAGTGTAAATAATTCAATATTGACTAGTGACTATAATTATCTCCCTATTGTGCCTATTTGTGTTATTATGAAAGTGTTTGGAAAGAGCAGACTAGTGTACATATTAGCAATGTTAAATGTGTATTTTATTCCTTGTCTATGGTTTTTGAGAATAACTATCCTACATATATTGTCAACGGTTAATATTAAGTTTAATAAAAATATAATATACTACATTACAATCCTTTTCTTTCCGCTTATTATATTTATTACTTTTGCAGGTTTTGTTGATGCAGGAGGTCTGATAATAATTGCTTTAACTATATTATTATATCTTAAAAAAGGCATAGATCCTTTGCAGAAAAGCTTTTCAATAGGTTTTTTACTGGCGCTTCTCTATTTATTCCGTAGATGGTATATGTTTTGGATAATATCATTTATAGTGTGTGTTTTTGTTGATACATTAATAGAAGCTATGAAGCAGACTGAAAATAATAAATTTAAAGAGCTTATTTATAGGGTTGGTATAGTCCTTATCATTCCACTGACTTTTGGGGGCTTATTGACTCTAGCATATCAGCCTCTTGTAGTTAACAAGCTTCTCCTATCCAACTATACTAATATGTACTCTGCGTATAATTTTGGGCTGTCAAAAGATTTAAGCCAGATAATAAAGTATTTTGGAGCTGTTGTGCCAATACTATCAATATTATCTCTTCTAGTTTCAATATTCATGAAAGAAATGAGATCTAAAGTAGTTTTTTTTGCTGAACAAATAATAATCTGTTTTCTGATTTTTACGAGGGTTCAGACACATGGTGCCCAGCACTACCTCATGTATATTCCCGGAATTATGATTGTTATGTCATATCTATTATCAAGTATTTGTAGGATAAAGAAGAAGGCTATTTCATGGGGGATGATTTTTCTAGTTGGTATAATGGGTGCATATTTTAGTGCTATATTTCATATATAAGTTCATTCTTGGTACTGCAGATATAAAGAATATTGCCCTAAGAACTGTGTTTAATGATGGCTTGTTTGTAACACAAAAAATTATTCCGAGAAAACGTACGGATATAAAAGAGCTTCAAGGCCTACTTAATGCCTTAGATCATTTGTCACAAGAAGGTAATGTAAAGATAGGGTTGTTAGCATCTTCTTTTTCACTTAATTCTGATACATTTGCATACTTTGAAATGTCTCTAGGTATGCCTGAAAGCGATTGGAAAAAGAGACCATACATTGTAAGTCGTTCAACAGTTGACCAACGTTCTACAACTCCATTTTGGCTGTTTGATTGTGATTATGTTGTTTTGGGAAATCCACCACAATATCACTTAAACCCAAAGGATCAAATGGTTGTGGTGCTTCCTACAAATAATATTCTACAGGGTGTTGGCTTTGGGAAAGCCTTCAAAAAACTTGACTATTCTTTCAAAATAGAAAATGATAGCTGGGCATATATTTATAAGCGCATTAGGTCTGTATCACAAGAAGAGGCACAGGAACTGGCAGATCAATTCCACAAACTGTATCCTATGCTGCCTCAGCAATATCCGACTTTGGCACCGCAAGTGTCTTCCGAGTAGTGCTGACTATAATATAAACAGTGAAGAAACTACTTTTTGCCACTGTGCAAAACAAAAAAACATTCTAAGAGTATATGTGCCTCCTTACTCAACTAAATTTGTTCCTTATCAATCACATCCTTATATTGCTGGATAATTTTATCATACAGAGCTTTGTTTATTGTTCCAGAAACCTTTAAATTATTGGCTTTCTGATACTTGATAACACTTCTTTTTAGATTATCCCCGAACTTTCCGCTAGCCCAATCATGAAAGTATCCGAGCTTTTTTAAAGCTTTTTGCACCATCAATACATCCGAACCTACATCCCCACTTTTTAAGATTCTAAAGGGTATGTTTTTCTGCACAATTGTAACTGTTGTTCCATGAGGCACCATTTCGAAAATCTCTTTTGCATCTTTATTATTCATTCTGATACAACCGTGGGATGCATTAGACTTGCCGACATACCAAGGGGATTTTGTGCCATGTATTCCGTATTTACCCCAAGGTACGTTAAGTCCTAACCACGAACCACCAAAACCTTCACCCCAAGTAGATTTGTTTATAATTTTCCATGTGCCGGTTGGGGAAGGTGTGTTGGCTTTTCCACCAGAGACAGGGTAGGTTCTAATAAGAGAACCGTCTTTATACAAACCTAGAATAAGAGCATCAAGATTTATAAATATGAAATATCCTTTTATATTTTCTATATTTGTTTCATTTGCTTCCTCTGTTGTGAGTGAGCTAAACAATGGATGAAAATCGTCAAGCATCAATATATTATTAAAAACAGTAAATATAGACAATAATAACAAAAAAATACTTGTTGCTGAAACTATTTTTCTTTTCAAATTTTATCACCTGATTATTAAATATTGATTGGAATTAAGGCTGTTTTAATCTATGAATTTTGCAACTTAATTAAGTATATTACATTCACTAAAATCTTATGAGTTTTTGTGAAATGAGTTTGCCTAGTTTTCTATAGTATGTTAGAATTTTGAGTGTAAAAGTAGTATTGAACAATAGATTTCTAGGAGGTTTTGTTTTGTCTGAAATAATAAGAAAAAATATTGTGGAGATCTCAAAGTTAATGTATGATAAAGGACTTGTAAACCCATATGAAGGGAATGTATCGGTGTTGCATGGAGAGCAGGTTTATATTACCCCCGGAGGAGTTTGTAAAGGCTATTTGACTGAAGACATGATAGTTGTTACAGATTTAAACGGTAATGTATTAGAAGGTACATATAAACCTTCCTCGGAACTTAAACTACACCTTGCTGCATATAGACTTAGAAGCGATATAAAATCCGTTGTACACGCACATCCGCCTTATGCAACTTCATATGCTGTTGCAAACAAACCAATCGAGACTAAGGCATATACTGAAATGATAGTATTCTTTGATAAAATACCGTTAGCAAAATATGGAGAGCCTTCTACTGACCAAATAAGTATTGGAATTGAAGAACATATAGGCAGGTATGATATTATTCTTCTTGCCAATCATGGTATAGTTTCAATAGGAACAGATATATATAATTCATTTTTTAAGCTTGAGGCTGCAGAAAGCATGGCTAAAACCCTTATCTTGACAAAAATCTTAGGGGGAGAAAAAGAGTTGCCTGAAAGCGAGTTGGAAAAGTTATATAGAATGGGCAAAAACAGGATGTGATTGAGTTTGAATTACTATAAACCTATAAAAAGTATTTCTTTTTCTGAGGAATTGAATACTTTTTATAGGTTTTTAAAAAAAAATGTGGTATTCTATAAATAGAGGCCTAATACTTATTGTTTTTCTTTACAAAAACTGAAAGAGATATAATAAAGGCTTTGAGTTCTACAGTTTTTCCTTTTTGAAATTAAATAGGTTTTTAGAGTTCATTATGAAATATAGGAGTGATAGTATTATGCATTTTGTGCTAGGAATTATTAATGGAAGTACTGCTGCTATTCAATATTCAAGTATAATAATTCTGCTTTTAGGTATTCTTGTTATATTTGCTTTAGTTGCACTGATAGTTCTTTTAAAAAACATGCCAACAAAAAAGCAAGCTGATAATCAGTATTCTTTATTGAATAATATGATGAGGGCAACCTTTGCTGAATTTGGAGATAAGATTGATAAATCACTTAAGGAAACAATAGATACGTTTGGAAGTAAGCTCACTGGTATGGTTATGGATGTTAGCTTATCTTCTCAGGCGCTAGATGATACTGTGGATAAGTTTGATCGATCCATTAAGGGCTTAGTTGAAAATATGAGCAAAATTAATGAGTTTAACAGTAATCTTGGTGCAAACATAGAAAACATGAATGAGAGTTATAAAACTCTTACAGAAAATTTAAACTCAACTACAAATGTTATTGAAACCAATTTTGGTTCGGCGAGCGATTTATCAAAGGATATAAAAGAGGCTGCAAATGAAATGACTTCTTATAACAAACAAATTGTACAGGATATGGGCAGTATAGCGTCAGAGGTTAAAGGCTCTGTTATGTCCATAAAAGAATTAGGTGATGTTTTAAAAAGTCATATAAGCTTGCGTAGCGAAGAGGCAAAGGAATATCAGGAAAATATAAATCAGTTGATAGAAAAGGTAAGTGGTGATATATCAATTTTAGGATATAATACTGCAACTGCATTTTCAAAAACTATTGAAGAGACTACTAAGTCAACTTCTGAAAAGGTTTTACAGGAAATTGTCTCAGTAGCGGATGAAATCAAAGGAGCTGCTGCATCAATAAAAGAATTCAGCAGTGTACTGAAAGATGATCTGGGTGCGCGAAGCGATGAGGCTAAGGGATACCATGAGAATGTTAGCAGACTTATGGATAAGGTAAATGAAGAAATAACTCTTTTAGGTGAAAAGACGGCATCTGCTTTTTCACTAAGTTTAGAACAGAGTGCTAAATCTACTACTGAGCAAATTGCAGAGGATCTCGGTAAAATGGCTACAGAAATTGGTGCTTCAGTTTCGGGTATAAAAGAATTAAATGAAGTACTTAAGGGTGATTTGGATACACGCATTCTTGAGGCACATGAGTACCATGATAATCTAACAAAGCTTATGCTGAAGATTAGCGCTGAAATGTCCGTATTAGGTGAAAATACTACAGAGGCTTTCTCAAAAAGCTTAGAAGGCAACGGTCAGGCAATATCAGAGAAAATTACTGAGAGTATGGATGGAGCGTTTAAAGGGTTCTTAAGTTTGCTCGATGAATTTAAGGAAAATGAAAAACTACTAGCTAAGACTATTGTAATGTTGCCCGATCAGGTTATAACATATAATGAAACAGCTGCTAATAAGATTGGAATGCAGATAGATGAGGTTAAGAGGCTTTTTAGAAACGGTTTATAATGAATTGATGGGAATTTATTGATAGGGTGAATTTAATGATAAAAGATTCGGAAAAGCTGAAAGTCTTAGTTACAAAATATGAGAGTTTTATAAAGAAAAATCCTAAGAATCCACAGGCATACTATAGTTTGGGTCGGATAAAAATGAATTTAGCTAAATATAAAGAAGCACAGGAAGATTTTGAAAAGGCTATTTCAATTGATCCAAATTATACTTTAGCTAAAGTAGGTTTGATTGTTGCGAATGTATTCAGGAGAAAATTTGTTCAAGCTGTAAATTTGTATACGCAATATAGAATGGATATAAGCTTAAAGAATGTTTTTAGTAAAAAGTTAGTAAGGGGAGTTAGTGAGTTTTATTATTATGATGGGTTTTTTAGTCAAAAGAGTAGAGAAATATCCAACCCATTATTTCATAGACTGACAATCCAACCTCTATTGTCAAAGTATATAGAAGATCCAGGTAATATTGTGCTGATATTGATTCTCTCCATGTATTATATGGGTAAGAATGAAAAAAGTCTTGATATTATGACAATCCTAAAGGTTTGTGTATATATAGATTCCGTTGATGACAATATGCGATGGGCTTTGCTTAAAGCAATTGATGACTGTGGTGAAAAACTTTATCTTGATTTAGATATAGCGTCAAAGTTTAGAAGCATACCTGAACCGGATTGTACTGATGAATATGTGAAAACTATATTTGGTGCTGTTGTGTTAGGCAGAAATAAGTATAAAGTTAAAAATATATATAATTCCATGAATAAATCAGGAAAGAAAATGACTTTAAATATGATGTGGAAATATGTTGATTGGTCATGGAATGTTGAACTCTATGACTTGTCGGTATATGAGTGCTGTAGAATACTTATAATGTCAGGTTGGGCAGATATATTAGTACTTGAGATGATGGAAAAGTTAATTAAGCACGATATTATTGCTGCTACGGATGAAGAATTGAAGGTATTGAAGCTCTATGGTTATTGTACATGATTTTGCTAAAAGCATTTTTTCAGATTTATACAGAAAATATAGACCTTAAGGGATTAAGAAATTCCCTTAAGGTCTATATTTTCTACAAGTTCTCTAAAATATTTACAGTTCTCAACAAGATCAGGCCCATGTTTAAATAGGCCGCCTCCTACCAAAAATACTACGTCATTTCCATAGACATCAAGAGATTCGGGTATGCTGCTAAGACTCATACCACCAGCAGGGCAGGGGAAAATCGGTTTAAGTTTGCCCATTTTTTCTAAGGTGCAAGCTGCAATACTTTCACATTCCTCACGGCTAAAGGAAAAGCGACCTCCAAAATTCGGGTATATGGTGGCATCTGCACCAGCGAGCCTCATTATCTGACCGAAGAGTGCACCGTGGGAAATGCCAATTTCACTCATAACATAAGTACCTAGGAAGGCAGGGTGGCTGAATATAGGCAAATTAATACTTTTATCTTCTGATATTTCTCTAATTACATCAAAGCCTGTAAGACCGGGAGAGATCAACAGACCTCCTGCACCTAGTTCTTTAGCCTTGCGAGCTCTTTCTAGCATTTTACCAAAGGGTGCTGTTATATTAGGAACATAAATCGATCTTCTGCCAGTTTCGCTGTTCGCACTATTTATAGCCTTAACACACAGTTCGACCCTTTGCTCAAAGGGAGAAAAACTCTGATTTGAGAGTCCATGGTCATCTTTTATTATGTCTATTCCGCCTAAAGCAAATTTATATGCAAGGTCGGCAAGGTCTTTTGAGGACAATCCCATTGGTTTTAAGGCTGTAAACAGCAAGGGTCGCTCTCTTACAGCTAAAAGCTCTCTTATTCCATCCCTGCCAAAACGGGGGCCTCTAAAGTTTTTTAAGATAGAATCGGACAATTCAAGCCTTTCAACCCGTATTCCCGGTTTTATACTTGAATTACCAAACACAACATTGAGCAGTTGGGTCAACTCGCTAGAAGATGACTCGACGGCATAACTGATAACTGCCCTGTAGTGAAGGCTATTGCTATATTTTTCAAAGGATTCGATTTTTCCTACAATGGAATCCTTTATTGCTCCTTCCGGTACTAATTCACCGGGGAACTCTACAGTTTGTTCAAGACAAATATCCTGAGCTCTTGCATAAGCCTCATTTTCATCGCCGGAAAGCTTATAGGCTACTGAAAACCTTTCGCCGGAGAGTTGAGGTTGTTTATATTCTGAAAAAAACATGTTTAAGTTTTCCTCCATAATTATTTGATTTACACTTTTGGCCTTGTATACAATTCTTTTCACAATTAGCTTTGTTACAGTGCAGGATGTACTAAAGAGCTTCAGCTTTTGAATCACTATGAACAGGAGTTATATGAATCTTTGGAAGCTCAGTTTCGTCAATTCCAAACTTCGCACCCACAATAGACTCTATGCGTGAAATCAGAGCCATAGCATCTATGCCGTATTCCTTCATCAGATATTGTCTGCTCGCTCCGTGTACATAGGTATCCATAAGCCCTATCCGTGATAGTTTTTTACCAAGTCCCGCTTCAGCCATACATTCGGCTACAATACTGCCAAGGCCTCCAATAACAGAGTGGTTCTCCATTGTTATAACACCATACTTCGATGCAGCTATGGCATCAAGAACTTCTTGGGCACCAAAAGGTTTTAAGGCAGTAACATGCATATGATGGATAGATATACCATGGGATTCTAGAACTTTCACTGCGCGCATTGCTTCTTCGGTACAAATACCGGTTGATAGAAGTACTAAATCTTTTCCATGACTGACAGTACGAATTTTATCAAAGCGCATTCGGTCAGAAGCATCGAAAAGTCTTGGGATTTCTCCACGTATCATTCTTACATATACAGGGCCGTTTACCTCATGTGCAACATCTAAAACCGATTCAACATCGGTAGCATCGCCGCATTCTAGTATTGTCATGTTAGGAAGGGAGCGCATAACAGCTATATCTTCAATCGCCTGATGCGTTGCACCTCCTGGTGTTGTAACTCCCGGCAAAAATCCGAACATCTTTACGGGAAGATTGGGATATGAAACGGACATGGCAATTTGGTCAAAAGCCCTTCGGTAAATAAACACCGCAAAAGTGTGAACAAAAGGTATAAAACCTTCACGGGCAAGGCCACCGGCGAAGCTCAGCATATTTTGTTCTGCTATGCCCATGGATAAAAAACGGTTAGGGTAGGTGTCCCTAAAAATATCTATTTCGGTTGAACCGGTCAAATCGGCTGAAAGAACATAAACATTAGGTTTGTCCTTAGCCCAAGCAACTAGATTTTTAGCATGTACTTTACTTAGTATTTCCATTTTATAATAACCTCCTTAGGATTCCATTGCTTTTAAAGCGTTTTCATACTGCATTTTTTCATCGGAACTTGTAAATCTGACATAGTGAAGTTTTGGAATCCTTTTTTCGAGTATCTCAATTCCTTTGCAGGCATTTGTATCGCAAAGTATAAAAGTAGGCCTTCCATCGGGTTCTAAACTGCCCAACGCGGCAATGGCACCAATATTATGGCCATCAATTCTGTAAACTCTTGCACCAAAAGACTCAAGCCGCTTGTCAAAAGGTTCTATGTTCATTACACAGGTCATTTTACCGTCACATTGGTATCCGTTAATGTCTACATAGGCAAGGATATTGTCCAATTTGTGATGGGAAATTGCCTGTAGAGCTTCCCAAAATTGACCGGACTGACACTCACCATCGGATAAAAATAGAACTACCCTGCCCGACTCACCTTTAAGTTTACGTGCCATTGCAATACCGGCAGCCTGACTGATGCCCTGCCCTAAAGAACCGGTCATTACTTCCATACCCGGTGAATGCTCTGCACCAATCATTTCTACAATACTTCCATCCTTGTTGAAGTGGTCAAGACCGTTAGCAGCCATGCGTCCTGTTTCAATAAGTGCAGCATAGACAATAAGAGCATACTGGGACGGTGATAGAAAAAAACGGTCATATTCAGGATTCTTTGGGCCATTATATAGCGCACCGCTGGTATAGTTAGGGTTATTTGGCCCCGGTACACCCGGGAATTGTTCGGGAACTAAAGGTGACTCTAATTTCCCTAAATTCATAACTTTTGTATATAGAGTTGAGATGATTTCAGCTGACGAGCAAGCCTGACTCAAATATCCTCCGTTATTTTTTATCGTATGTTCTAAAACACGGCGTCTTATACCGTAAGCTACGCGTTTAACTTCATCCTGCCATAAAAAATTGCAATCCTTTGTATTCATAACTTATTAAAATCTCCTTAATTATCAATGGTTTTGGATATTTCTGAAAACAACCTGCTCAACATTTAATGTGCCTTTGTCCATCATATTTTTAAAGATGGCAATTACAAATTTTCAGAAACTACCCTAGCTTTATAAACTGTATTCCAAGTTTATATTATGGGTTTTATTATATGTAAAATATAATACCATTGCAGATTAAATTATTCAATTAGAAAATGCTTTTAAGAGATGCTGATGTTAATGGTGATGGAAACGTTAATTCAGTCGATTTTGGCTGGATGATAAGCAAGTTGCTTGGTAAGATTGATAAAATCAGCCATATAGACTTGAGGCCTGTATTGCTGATTCTGTTTTAAGTTAATTATTATATACTTTGATACAAGTAAAGGGCTTGTTTTAGGCTCAATGCCCACGAGATTTTATTATCTCAAACTTTTGAGGAGAAGTTTCGTTATTCTTAGAATAAGCGGCTTCAATTTCGATACGGTCCGGATAATCCTTAACAATAAGTTTTTCTCCCGTTACAAAATTTATTGGTATATCCTGATAGTTGTTTTTGTCCATGCCATAAAAGTATACGGAAAGTGAATTCTTAACTTTTAATATATTTTCAATTATACCGGAATACATATTGACGTTTATTGAGTATAATACTTCTCCTACAGAATTATATGGGTTGATAATAAATTTTAGGCTGCTTGTATCAATGGGCTCTTCATAGGTTAATGAATCATCACAAGGGTTTTTAAGAGTCTGAATCATAAAATAATAAAGCCCATCCAGTTTTCTTTGCATCAAATTACGATCGTATAAAGGCCAAGTTTCCTTTGCTTTATCACATGCCATTTTAGAAATAGCGTACTCGTTTGTAAAAGCAGTTTCGAAGGATTTGTCCCAATTATCAAAAATTGCATCTTTTAAATTTGCAACTTCTGTTAAATCATAGTTTATAAAGAAATCCTGATTATCATAATAGTACTCTCCAATTAGTTCTCATATTTTACCTCATAATGAATAAATTTTATTTATTATAGCATTTGCAGTTACATAGAACAAGTTAAGAAATTAACTTCATTTATCTGAACTTAGAATTTGACTATATATTTATTTATTATAATAAGAGATTAGGTATACTATAACGAGAAAACCGTCATGGGTGGTAAGCTTACATCTAAAAATATCAAAGCTATTAATTACTATAGGGTATAGGGTTGGCCATGTTTGCTATTTCTATTTCAAACAAGAGTAGGGAGCAAAGGAAAAAAGCTGAGACAGATGATAAAGTACCTGCAATTGCAAATAGTGATCTATCTAAAAAAGCCTTTCGTAAAAACTGGGCAAGACTTATTCAAAAGGTCTATAATGTTGATCCTCCAAAATGTAAACATTGCAATGGGAAAATGAGAATAATTTCGTTTGTAGAAGATGAA
>CAYXPB010000075.1:0-18048 GCA_964466645.1 uncultured Acetivibrio sp.
CCTTCTGCTTCTGGTATCCAATCTTTATCAACTTCTACTAAAGCTTTTACTGCTTCAACAGCAAAGTCAACATCAATTGGAGGTATGCATAATCTATCATTTGAAATATTTACTCTTTCCATATTCTTTTTTGGTCTGAAAAGAAGAATTTCGCCATTAGAACCTTTATATGCCTTTAAGCCTTCAAAAATAGCTTGACCGTAGTGAAATATCATACATGAAGGGTCTAGACTTAATGGGGCATAAGGTGTAATCTTTGGATCGTGCCAGCCTTTGCCTTCTGTGTACTCCATGATAAACATGTGATCTGTGAAATATAAACCGAACCCTAAGTTGCTTTGGTCAGGTTTTTGCTTTGGACTTTTTGTTTTTTCAATTGCAATTTGGTAAGACATATTGTTAACCCCTTTCAAATATATACAAAACGTAGTTTGTAAAGTTGTGATACCTCTAAAAACCGTACAAAGTGAGTACGGAGAAAAATCTTATATATATTATGCAACTTTTTATTTCAAAAATCCAGCTTTTTATTAAAATAGGTTGATAAAAATATAAATTGCAAGGTAAAGTGACGGTGAATTTATGGCAAATATGTATAGTATTGATAGTTTGCTTCAAGGACTCTTACAAAGCCAAGCAAAAAAATAACTGGTCAATTGTTATTTAAAAAAACTGATTTAATAGGCATAAAACATTAAACATTATATAGGTTATTTATTAAAATGGCCTTATTTGTATTGCTATGTTGTTATCTTATTTGCTATTATAAATGTAATCATCTTATTTAAATATTGTGAAAGTATTATTATTTATGGATTTTTAACAAATAATATCTATAAGTCTTTCAGGATAGAAGTTTGCTAAATAAGGTGTTTCAAAAAGATTATTAGGCAATATATATAGTTTTATCCCAATAATGAAGCTATAGAGCTTCAAACATAGGAACATTATTTTGCGACGCAAAAAATGTAAATCAGCTTTTTTCAAACATATTGACCAGTTGTTTTTTTGGAATCACCTAAACAAACTTTTTTTGAGAAGAATTTTGTATTAAGCAGTTAAGAGAAATTAGGGAGGAATCTATGATAGAAAAATTTTATCCAAAACACAAAGTTAATAAAGTTCAGGATATTGAACTTAATATGCTTAAAACTAATAAAATAAAGGGCCTTATACTGGATATTGACAACACTCTTGTACCTGAGCATGTAGCAGAGGCTGATCAAAATGCGGTGGAATGGATTGAAAGCTTGAAAGAAGCCGGATTTAAAGTTTGTATTGTATCTAATGCATCACAAAGAAGAGTGATAAAATTTAATGAAAAATTAAAGGTTTATGCAATTCACAATGCTTCAAAGCCGGGAAGAAAGGCGTTTATGAAAGCAGTAAGGCTCATGGACATAGAAATTGAAGAAACAGCCGTTATAGGTGATCAGATTTTTACCGATATATATGGTGGAAATAGATTAAACATGTTTACGATTCTTGTTAAGCCTATTGATCAGAAAGAAATCATCTTCGTTAGAGTCAAAAGAATTGCAGAAAAGTATGTACTTTCAAAGCACGAAAAATTCTTGTTAAAACAAAAAAAATAGCTTTATTTTATTAAGTTTACTTAAAGGAGGTATTATGAACATCGATTTTAGTGTTACAGGTGATACTAGGCTTCTAGGATTAATCGGAAATCCCGTTGAACATTCTATTTCACCCCAGCTTCATAATTCACTGAGCAGATTGTTAGGTTTAAATTTAATGTATGTGCCATTAAAAATAGACAAAGAGAACCTTGGTGTTTTGGTAAAAGCTCTTAAGGCTGTGGATTTTGTCGGGTTTAATGTGACTATACCGTATAAGCGTGAAATTATGAAATTTATTGATGACAATACAAAAGAAGCTATATTAATGGGTTCAGTAAATACGGTGAAAAAAATTGAAGGTCGGCTTTATGGTTATAATACAGATGGAGAAGGCTTTTTGAGAGCTTTTAAAGAGTCAGCGGGTACGGGCTTTAAAGGTAAGAAAGTTGTGATGCTAGGAGCAGGAGGGGTTGCAAGACCAATTGCTGTTAAGGTTGCAATGGAAGGTGCTGAGAAAATCAACATAGTAAATCGTACAACTCAGAAGTCGGTAGAATTAGCTGAGGTTGTTAATGAAAATGTATCCGAAATTGTTCAAGTATACAATTTTGCAGACAAGACTTTAAAGATGGCGTTTGAAGAAAGTGATATAATTATAAATACAACATCGGTTGGGATGGATCCTCATGCTGAAGAATCACTGATAAGTGATAGCGAGTACTTCAATGGACAGATAGTATATGATGTGGTTTATAATCCTACTAAGACAAAATTTCTCATTGATGCCGAAAGTAGAGGTTGTAAGGTGATTAACGGTCTCGGAATGCTTTTTTATCAAGGTATAAATGCTTATGAAATATGGACTGGTGTTAAGCTTTCTGATGAGAAATTAAAAGATATTTACAAATCTTTTATAACAATTCTAAATAAGTAAGGTGTTTCAAAAAAATTCAATATATAGTTTCAACCCAATCATGAAAGCTTAAAAGCTTTCAAACAGAGGAACATTATTTTGCAGTGCAAAAAATGCAAATCATATTTTTTGAAACACCCATTGACCAGTTGTTTTCTAAGAATCACATAAATGTAAAACCCTCTATTGGATAGAAAATACCAAAGGGGGTATTACGTCTTTTTTTGAAACTCTCTAAAGTAAAATTTAAATAAAGTCGATAATTATTTAGGTAGGATAAAGCATATCCTTTTAAGGTGGATATTATGAAAAAACAGATAAGAAAAAGACTGGGGGATCTTCTGCTCGAAGTAGGACTTATTTCACAGGAACAATTGGAAAATGCTTTGAAGGTTCAGAAGAATACCGGTAAAAAACTGGGTGAAGTTCTCATTTCAGAAGGGGTTGTAACTCAGGAAAACATTATTGAAGTTCTTGAGTTTCAGCTTGGTATTCCCCATGTCGATTTAGAGAAGTATAACATAAATCAGGCTGCATGTCTTTTGATTCCGGAAGGACTAGCTAAGAGATATGAAATTATACCTATTTCACAACAAAATGGCATACTTACAGTAGCTATGAGTGATCCCTTAAATGTTTTTGCCATAGACGATGTAACGATTTATTCAGGTTTAGATGTCCAGCCTGTTATTGCATCTTCAGCAGAAATAATTAAGGCAATTGGAAAGTATTACGGCAAGCAGCACGCCTTAAAAGCAGTAGAGGAGTTTAAAAAGGAAAATGGGGCATCCTTGAAGATAAATACAGATAATGTTGATCAGTTAAACGAAGAAGTTAATAATGCCCCTGCAGTTAAGCTTGTGAATTCAATTATCGAACAAGCGGTTAGAAACAGGGCCAGCGATATACATATTGAACCTTTTGCACAATTCATTAAAATAAGATTTAGAACAGACGGAGAAATGCACGAAGCGATGAAGACCGAAATAGGCATAATGAATGCACTTTCAACACGTATAAAGATAATTTCCGGTATGAATATTACCGAAAAGAGATCACCACAAGACGGAAGGTTAACCGTTAAAGTTGATGAAAGGGAATTTGATCTTAGGGTGTCAATTTTGCCAACTGTTTTTGGTGAGAAGATTGTTATTAGAATTGCAGATAAAAAAGCCTTCATTGTGACAAAAGATCAGCTTGGACTTACATTGGAAGATAAGAACAAGTTTGACAGAGTACTCAAGAATCCACATGGGATGATACTAGTAACAGGTCCTACAGGAAGCGGTAAATCTACAACTTTGTATACTGCATTGAGTGAAATAAATAAACAGAATATAAATATTATTACAATTGAAGATCCCGTTGAATGTTTAGTTGATGGAGTAAACCATGTTCAAGTAAATTATAAGACAGGTTTGACTTTCGTTTCAGGGCTTAGATCAATACTTAGGCAGGATCCAAATGTTATAATGCTAGGTGAGATAAGAGACAATGAAACGGCAGAAATAGCGGTTAGAGCGGCAATTACAGGGCATTTGGTGCTTAGTACTCTTCATACCAACGATGCTCCTGGATCGGTTATAAGGTTGATTGACATGGGAGTTGAACCGTTTTTGGTAGCGTCATCTCTTGTTAGTGTGATTTCACAAAGACTTGTCAGAAGAGTGTGTTATAACTGCAAGCAGGAACATATTGCAACCGATGACGAACTTGTAGCTTTAGAATTGGACATGCCTGTAAAGGTATATAGTGGAAAGGGCTGTGCTGTTTGTAATGGAACGGGCTATAAGGGAAGAATAGGTGTATTTGAGATAATGATACTTACAAAAAAACATAAAGAACTTATAAATAAAGGCTGTACAGAGGAAGAACTTAGAAAATTGTCTGTTGAAAACGGTATGAAATCCCTAAAAGAAAATGCTAAACTTTTAGTATTAGAAGGAAAAACAACCATTGAAGAAATGATTAAAATTACATTTTCAAACGATTAAGGTGGCCTCAAAGCTTTTAAGCTTCAGCGATAGGCTTTAAGCATTAAATATTGTATAGGTTATTTTTTGAAATGGTCTTAGTATGTAGGTAGGAGGAATAATTAATGAAGCTTGAAGAACTTTTTCGTACAACGGTTGAGCAAGGTGGTTCAGATTTGCATATTACAGTAGGTGTGCCGCCCACCATAAGAAAGAATGGTAGACTTGTACGACTAGAAGATAAAGTTGTTGATTCGAATGATGCACAAACATATATGAAACAGATACTAAACGAAAAGCAGATGGAAGAACTTTATGAAAAGGGCCAGGTCGACTTGTCTTATTCATGGGATGGAATCGGAAGATTTAGGATCAATGCTTTTAAACAAAGAGGTTCCCTTGGTGCAGCGATAAGACTTGTAAATTCATCGGTAAAGACTGTGGAAGAGTTAGGCCTTCCTAATGTAGTTTCAGAACTTGCAAGAAAAACCAAAGGACTAATACTTGTAACCGGCCCTACCGGTAGCGGAAAGTCAACAACCTTAGCATCAATAATTAATCAGATAAATGAGGAAAGAGATTGTCATATACTTACTTTAGAAGATCCTATAGAATATCTTCACAAACATAAAAAGTCCATTGTAAACCAAAGGGAGATAGGGAACGACTCTATTTCCTATGCAGCAGCACTAAAGGCGGCTCTAAGAGAGGATCCTGATGTGATATTAGTTGGAGAGATGCGCGATATTGATACAATTTCAATAGCGATAACAGCAGCTGAAACAGGGCATCTTGTGCTTTCAACACTTCACACAACAGGAGCAGCAAGTACTATAGACAGAATTATTGATGTTTTTGTACCACATCAGCAACAGCAGATACGAATACAGTTATCGGTAATTTTACAAGGAGTAATTTCGCAGCAGCTTTTGCCTAGAGCTGACAAACCTGGCAGAGTAGCAGCTATAGAAATTATGGTGGCAACACCGGCAATTAAAAATCTTGTTCGCGAAGGTAAGACTCATCAATTGGATTCTTTAATTCAGACTGGTGGAAAGTTTGGTATGCAGACGATGGACAATAGTTTGGCCAATTTGTGTAAGAAGGGTTTAATTACTAAAGAAGATCTTATGGCATACGCATCATCACAAGAAAACATTATAAGGTATATGGGAATATAAGCTTATAACAGATTATAAAATTTCACATTGTAAATAACATGAATTTATGATATAATTAAATGTATGAAGAAGACATTGTTTCTTTGCTTCGGACTGTATCTTTTATAAATCATAATTTTACTGCTTTTTATTTACCGTAAGTATTATTTACCATAGAAAACAATTTGTTTGAAGGTTTATATTCATAGTCACAAAATAGAAAATGTAACGTGAGAAGTTTATTCTATTATTCTTTAATTAAAAGTTTCTTTTTGACCTCATTTAGTGGATTTTTAGTAATTTAAATAAATAGCAGCTTACTTGTGTTTCAAAAAAGCTTCATTTTAATTGATAAAATCTAGTGATATCGATTAAGGTGATTATAAAATTACGTATCTTAGTTTTTTAGAGCCTAAAACCAGAGTTTTAGGAGGAGGACAATGTGGCTACTTACAGTTATCGGGCAAAAACAGTTACTGGGAATGTATCGGTTGGAAAAATAGATGCTACCGACAAAAAGATGGTTGTTTCGCTGCTAAGGAATAGAGGCATGTATCCCCTTGAAATAAGTGAATTGAATGTGCTTGAAAAAGATTTGAAAATGGGATCGAGGAAAAAAATACCTCTAAAAGATTTATCACTATTTTGTAAGCAGTTTTATACCATGATTGATGCCGGAGTAACAATAGTTGGATCATTGGATCTACTTAGAAGACAGACGGAAAACCGTAAGCTGGCTAATATATTGAGCAAAGTTTATGAGGATGTACAAAAGGGAATGTCGCTTTCCGAAGCTATGAGGGTGCATAAAAGTCAGTTTCCAACAATTGTTATCAGCATGATTGAAATTGGTGAAATCAGTGGTAATCTTGATACTGTACTAGATAGATTGTCTATTTATTTAGAAAAGGATAATAGAATTCGTCAGAAGGTTAAGACTTCTATGGTATATCCAAAAGTAATTGGTGCTATTGCCCTTGTTGCAGTTATATTTATGATGACCTTTGTAGTGCCAAATTTTGTTAGTATGTTTAAAGATATGGGAAGTCAACTTCCGTTGCCTACAAGAATTCTCTTAGGGATTAGCAATGTGTTTAAAAATGTTTGGTTTTTGTTGGGAGCTTCAATTGTTATTCCTAGTTTGATATTTGCCTATAAAAAATTTAAGAAGACAGAAAAAGGAAAGTATATTTATGACAAATTTATATTGGCCCTTCCGTTGGTAGGCAAGAATATGAGCAAGATAATTGCATCTCGTTTCAGTAGATCATTAAGTTTAATGCTAAAGACTGGTGTATCTCTTATTCAGGCACTGGAGGTGGTGGGAAACCTACTGGATAATGAAGTTGTTAATAAAGGTATTATAAAAGTTAAAGAAGACATCAAAAGGGGTTCGGGTTTAGCGGAACCTTTGGAGGCAGTTGGAATATTCCCTGTGATGGTGACTCACATGATTAGTATTGGAGAAGAAGCCGGATCTCTAGATTCCATTGTGGAAAAGGTGGCGGATTTCTATGATGATGAACTGGATGCATCCATAGGAAAGTTGGTTGCAATGCTAGAACCACTTATGATTGTAGCAATGGCAATTGTCGTAGGAGGAATAGTTATTGCAATGATACTACCGATCTTCTCAATGTATCAAAATGTAACTTAATCAAAAACTAGGAGGTATTTGTATGTTCAAAGGAATGAATAGGAAAAGGAAAAACCAAAAAGGATTTTCACTCGTAGAATTAATCGTTGTAGTTGCAATTTTAGGTATTTTAGCTGCTGTTGCGGTTCCTTCTGTTATTGGTTATCTAAATGATGCAAAAGTTAATACCGACACTGCAAATGCAAAAGAAATCGAGGCTGCAATAATGAGACTTGCTGCAAAAGGAAATATAACTATACCTGTTACAGAAGATAATATTGCTGACTTGAAGACTAAAGTTGGTGCCGAAATAGATATGCCTGTGGCACAGCAGAGTGAGAATCATAAATTCTATGTTGAACCTGCTACTGGAAGAGTTAAATGTTATATCCCAGCAAGTGCTGATGGATTATTGCTTCTACAATAAATTTATTAGTCAATTGTTTTCGTAAATATTAGCTTTACTATAAGAAGTTAATTCAACAAATAGTTACAAGTCTGACGCCACTCAGTCTTGTAACTATTTTGTGTTCAATTGTGCACAAACTTTTTTACATTACCTTATTTATTTTATATAATATAAATAAAATCTATATACAGAAGAGGAAAATAAAATGGAAATTGTTTTGCTTGTTTATTTTGCAGTAGTTGGGGTAGTTATAGGTTCCTTTTTAAACGTATGTATATACCGTATACCGAAGGAGGAGAATATTGCGTATCCTCCATCCCATTGTGGAAGCTGCGGTAAGAGGCTCAATGCCTTTGACCTTGTTCCTGTTTTTAGTTGGTTGTTTCTTAAGGGCAAGTGCAGGTACTGCGGAAGTAAAATATCACCAAGATATGCTGTAGTTGAATTGTTGACAGGACTTACTTTTGCACTTTTATATAGTACTTTTGGAATTTCGGTAGATTTACTTGCTTCGGCTTTTCTTATGTCAATTCTGATTGCTGTGTTTTTTATCGATTTAGACCACAAGATAATACCCGACGAGTTGGTTGTAACAGGGCTTATGGTAGGGGGAATTATTATTATCTATAATGCCTTTTCCCCGATGCAGATATATAGAGGGGGGCAGTGGTGGGATCCAATACTTGGTATGATTGCAGGCTCAGGTACTCTTATGGTTATAGGTTTGATAGGCATGATAATATATAAAACCGATGAGGCAATGGGTGGCGGAGATATAAAAATATTTGCGCCAATTGGAATTTTTCTTGGTTGGAAAATGACCTTTTTAGCTCTTTTGATATCTGTAGTTCTAGCGGGCATAATAAGTTTTATTCTGATAATTTTAAAAGTAAAAGACAGGAGAAGTACTATTCCCTTTGGTCCGTTTATAGTTATGGGTACTTTGATAACATATCTATATGGTTGGGATATTTTGGAGTTCTACATTAGCACATTGATTTTAAGAGTATAAAAAATATAAAAAGTATATAATTAAAATTACTAATTTGTACGATATAGTTAATAGGGGTATAAGATTTTTTAGGTGTGAAAAGTAAAATAATATCGATTCTACGCATGATAAGTTTTTTGTAAGGGTTTTATGAGGAGGAAAAGAGATGACACAAATTAAAAATTATATGGAAGAAATAGTGTTTTCGCAAATTAAGGAAGTTTTAGAGGATATAAATGTTTGTACCTGTGATAAATGCATTTTCGATATAGCTGCTATAGCTTTAAATGATTTGCCTACAAGATATATTGTTAGTGAAAAAGGAGAGTTGTATTCTAAAATTAACTCCCTAAAGCAACAGTTTGAAGTGGATGTGATTTCAGCAATTACAAAGGCGGCTGTGCTTGTTAAGCGTAGTCCAAGGCATGAGTAATTGTGTAAGTATTCATTATTTAAAATACTCTTGTTTCTGTTTTATCTTTCAGTTTGGAGTGAGCTTCTATGATAAAAAAGAAATACCTAGCCATTGATGTAGGAAACGATAAAACTAAATTTGTCCTTGGCGGTATTGAGAAGGATAAAATAGTTGTAAACAAATATTATATTGCAGATACGCCGACAGGGATAATGGATGATGGGAAAATTATAAATCTTGACGGTCTTGTATCTTTTATTAAAGGAAGTCTTAAAAAGGGAAGAATCAAAGGGAAGGATCTTGTGTTGAGTATAACAGGGACCGGAATCATCACTAGAGAGGTTCAGTTACCAAAGTCCACAGATGAAGAGTTGGAAAAAATTCTTGAGTTTGATGCTCAACAATATTTTCCGGTTGAACTTGAAAACTACGTATTAGATTTTAAGGTTCTAGAGGAAATAGACAATGAGGAGGGCATTTTTTATAAGGTTTTATTGGTGGCCGTTCCTGTTAATCAGGTTGATGAGTATATGAAAATTCATAAAAGGCTGAAAAAAGAAATTGTTGCCATAGATATACCTGCTAATAATATATGCAAATTACTCTTTGGTAAAAGTGTAATGGGTAAAGCTTCTGACAATAATGGTTTACCGGGTGAATTTGCCGTTTTAGATTTAGGAGCTAGGACAACCGGTGTATACATTTTTTCATCGGGAAAAATAAAATTTAGCAGGATTTTATTAAACGGAAGTACTGATATAGATGGAATGATTGCAAGTCAGTTGAATGTGGATTTTGAAAAGGCTGAAGAGATAAAAATTATGGTTGGGAAATTAATCAGCGATGATGAGATTATTAATCCTAACAGTGATGAAGCTCAAATAAGTAATATAATAAAGCCTGCTATAAATAATATAATGAGCGACATAAACAGGTTTATAGAGTTTTATAACAGCAGGAGCACAGGAAATAGGCTTGAAAAAATTTACCTTTGCGGAGGCGGTAGCAAGTTAAAGGGATTGGATATATATTTTAAAAATTACTTTAATATACCTGTTGAATATTTGGTGCATGAAAAGTTTGTCGTTTATAAGGGAAAGAGAAAAGTCGAAGAATTTAACAATGATTTTGTTTTGCTCATAAATACTTTAGGGTGTCTTGTAAGATTATAGAATAAGGTGATTTTAGGAAATAGTAAAAAGGATGTATTTTTATGAAAAAAATTAGAAATAAAGGTATGACTCTAGTTGAGCTTATTGCTGCAATGACTATTCTAGGAATTATACTTACCCCTCTTACCGGTATATTTTATTTCGGCTACCGGAATTATTTCGTTGAGAATGACAGAATGACCGCACAACAGTCTGCAAAAGAAGTTATCAATAAAATTGTTAATGATTTAAGAGTTCATGAAAACCAATTCACACAAATAGGTGCTGATAATTCTTTAAGAATAAAGGACAGTGATTATTTTCCCGAAAATGAGATAGTGTATATGTTTGATGAAGAACATAAAGCAATTTTAAGGAACGGAATTAGTTTAATAGAAAGCAGTGATATTTTTATAACAAATTTTTCTATAGAGGAAATAGAGTCATCAGATGAAGAGTTTGTATATGACAGTAAGCTTATAAAAATTGTTGTTACAGTTCAGAAGGGCAAAAGTGATGAGATAAGTATTGAAGGTGTTTATAGAAGTAAATATAAATAAGGTTGAACTAAAAAAGGTGATTTGTAAGTTATGTTAAGAAATTTAATTTTTTATAATTCCTAAGTCGGATACTGAGGGTGAGAAGCTTTTGAAGGACTTGAACCTTGTTCCTAAAAGTTATTTTCATAAAAGAAAAAAACGAAAAAAAATTGTTTTTTACTCAATTTTTTGTGTGGTTGTTGTTGTTATCTTAGCGGTTGTCGCCTTGGTACCTATATTTATGATAAGAGACTTAAAAAACAGGTTGATTAATATAGATTTGAGAACTAAAGAAATAACAGGTTATTTAGATGTTGAGGCAGAGTTTAATACATTAAAAAATCTCTATTTGCAAAGGGAAAATGAGGCAATTAGACTATTGGGTTCTGATTTGGATGTGCTTAAGATAATTGAAAAATTGGAAAGTTATCTTCCGGATAAATTATTTATTCAGAGCATGAGTGTAAGTAAAGTGCAAAGTGGGCAAGCAGAATTAAGTATAAGGGGAATTGCAAATTCTGAAGAAGAAATTGCAGCATTCTATAATTATGTATCTAACGATGGATTTTTTAGCGGTATAACTATTGGTGCAGTAAACAAAATGCAAACTGCCGGTCAAAAAAGTAGCGAAAAAGTTTCTGGAGTTGAGCAAAAAGAAAGTAATTCATCCTATGCTTTTGATGCAGTAATATATTTAACATCAGGGAAGTGATAGATGTGAAGATTTCTCTAAATGATAGAAGGGTTTTTATAATTTTGGGTTTGTTGGGATTGGCTGTAGTTTACAATAATTTCGTTTACTCAAGGCAAAAAAAAGAAATAAAAGAGTACACTGAGATTATAAGGGTTTATGATGAAGAAAGCGTAAACTATGATGGCCTGGCCATGAGAGTTGCTGGAATTGATACTGAGCTAAAGATATTTTATGAGAAGATAAAAAATATCCGCACTTTGTTTCCACCTGAGATTAGTCAGGATGACGTATTAATTTTAATAAAGAAATTTTCTTTAGAATCGGGTTTTGCAATAAAAAATATTTCCTTTAAAGAGTTAAGTGAGGTAAAGGGAAGTCCTCTATCTAGCGTTTCCTCATCAACTAAAGCAGCTTCGGGAACAGATAGCAAAGATGAAACGGAAAAAGAAGATAAAACAGTTTCTTCTACCAAAAAGCCCACTAGCACAGGCAAAACAACTGCAAAAACAGTTAAGGAGATAAAAAGTGAAAAGTTTATTAATGCTTTAAATTCTTTAGGAATTGCTTATGGACAAAGTTTTGAACAGGAATACGGCAAAAAAAATCTAACCGACGGGAAGGCATATTCTCTTGGAATTAGTATTAGCGGAACAAGCGATAATAAGCAATTAAAAGATTTTCTTTATAAAATACAGAATTTTACAAACGTTACTTCAGTAAATAATATTCAAGTAAATAGCGATGCAGAAGGTTTGTTATCGGTAAATATGGAAGTTGAGTTTTATGGTATTGCTGACAGAAAAGCAGCTAAAGAGGGCAATTACTTTGATGTGGAATGGACTCCACTAAAGGCAGCTGGCAAAATAGACATGTTTAAGCCTTTTGATGGTTATATAAATGCAAGTGATCAGAAGGTTGAAGATAAGGATACTACAGTAGTGCAAAATTCTTTAGAGTATTCAGCCTATGATTTTTCTATGAGTGTATTACCTTTTGGCAATAATATGTCACCTCCTACTGTTTCGTTGTTGGGAAAAAGTGTCATAGCAAATGAGGGGCGTATGCCGATTATTTATGGTGATAACAGAGAAAATGAAAAAGTCGATTTGTATATTGAAGCTGCAAATGGAGAATATTATTGTAAATTTAAAACCGGACACGAAGTATTTCCTGATGAAACGTACAAAAATTTAGCTAGATTCAAACCTGTTGGTGAGGATATAAGAATGTTAATTGTTTCAAGCAAAAGGACATCAATAAATGATACATCAGGTGTTACAATTACTATAACAAATAAGACAGGAAAAAACTTTGTTGTTGATGTTACAGATGATGACAACAATAGACCAAGAGTAGCTATAAAAAAGAGCGGTGATAATGTTATAGTTAATTATGAGTAGGTGTTATAACAACTTATAAGTAAAGTTGAGAGCACTAGGAGAGGTAAAATGAAAGGTAAATGTATTTTTACACACCAATCCAAAAACTTATTGAGTAAAAAAGGGATATCATTAATTGAAGTAATTGTGTCCGTTGCATTAATGGCAATTATTACAGGACCTTTCTTAGGTACAATCATTCTTTCCACACGAAACAATACTTATTCAGAGCAGGTTCTTAGAGCTTCCGAATTAGCACAAAATGTAATGGAAGAAATCAAGTCAAGGCCTGAATTTTTAGAAGAAAAGGCTGTTTATGAAGGCGATGCACAAACAACTGATTATATTGAGTATTTAGAGGAACAAGGTTATAGCGTAAGATATAAAATAGTTAAGCGCCAAGGAACTGTATCTTCTCTTTATGACACCTACGAATTTAAAGACATTAAGGATATACCCGAAGGAGATTTCGATTTTTATGTTGACTTGGGAAGTGTAAAATTAAATGGTATTTCTTATAGTTTAGAGTCTGTTGAATACGACCTCACATTCAGTGAAGTTAGTGGCGTAAATAGATATGAGTTTTACAGTAGTGGTATTTATTTGCAGTCAGCTGATATTGTACCTATAGAAGAAACAGAAACTATAAAGATTAATATAAATTACTTAAACGGTTGCGAGGACAATTTTAAACTTAATGTAAATGTAGATGATATAAGTGAAGAAAGTCAGGTTGTTTTTTACATAATTGATGATAAGAAAGATGCACTTGAGATATACAACACAGGTACTCGACCATTTTACCAGTTTGATGAAGTTACCTATGATTATTACGAATACTATAATGTGCTTTATGAGATTGAATTAATAGTGGATTACAAAGGTGAGGTATTAAACACATTAGTGTCCTCTGTAAAAAAGAACAGGTGATTATATGTTTTTGAGGTCTTTACTGAAATCTAAAAAGGGTTCAACATTAATGCTTTGTATCATGATAATTATAGTAATGTCGCTGCTAGGAGTTTCTCTTATGACAATTACTATAAGTTCTATGAAGATGAGCATTTTTTATAATGATCTAGATAAGGCGTACGCTCTTGCTGAAGCTTGTGCAGAAGAAATTATAAGTAATATTGATCAAAAAGTTGCCGATATTCAAGAGAAATCCAGGGAGTTAGCTTCTGAAGATTTGAAGGTTCGGCTCAAAGAAAATCCTATTTCCTTAAGGGATCCTGAAGGGAATATATCATTAGCAAGTACTGATGATGAAAATGTGTCAAAACTTGAAGAAGAATATAAGAATATATATTTTAATTATTTTTACGAAGGTATAGATTGGGAATTTAGTGATGTATATACCTTTAATAAAATGAAAGAACTGCTTAATGCAACGGAGGATGATGGTAGCGTTGTGTTTAAGGATTTAGCTGGAGATCAGGGAAGGTTGATTTTGAAAAGTTTATATTATGACGATGTAAGCCATACAATAAATATGAGAGTTGGAGGGCTTTATAACGGATATGAAAAGGAACTTGATGTTGTCATAAGTCTTTTAGCAGAACCCGACAATACGCCCTTCCAAACAGTCGCACAATCAAGAATAAAAAACCCTGTAAAATATGACTTGCTAAAAAAAGCAATTGTAACCGAAAAAAATCTTATTATAGCAGGAGCAAAGGTTGAAATCTCAGGGGATGTTTTGAGCTTTGGCTCTGTTCCGGTAGTTGATGATTCTCTTCCTCCAACTCAAAGAGTAGAGAAGCAGGATGAGAGTTGGAACAAATACGGCGGAATTTTGGTAGGAATATGCGAAGAGGTTGTAAGTGATGAACTTGATTTTGATAAAGGTAAAACAGGTGACAATAAAAATGGGTCGCTTACTATAAACGGAAGTGCAGCTACTATGGCATATATACATACTGTTTACAGTACAAGTATTAGTAAAACAAGTCTAACGATAACCGGGGATTCTTATGCAAGGGCTTTACGATCCGAGAAAAAATCAAACTATTCCACTATTAGCTTGAATAATTTGTCTACTATAGACAATCTTCAAATTGATTCCAATGCTTCAAAAGTTACTATTAACGGAGTATATAAGGGTTTTGTAGATACAAGTCATGCAATAAATGGAAGTGGTAATATAGATGATGATACAACTGCTGATCCAGAAGATGAACTTATACCTAAAAGGACAAGTAGCGTAATAGTCAATGGTGATTCAGAACTGACTTTTAATGATGCAATATATATCGGTGGAAGTACATTTTTGAAGAACATTGTTGATGCTTCTGGGTATCCTTATATGACTGGAATATCGGCACTCAAATCTACAATGAGGATAGGAAATGCTTTTATGAAAGATGATATTTCAAACCCAGAAAATAAACTCTTTTGGTATAAGAATAGTGCAAATGATGATGAAGAGTATGTAGAGTATGTAGCGAGTACAAAGCCTTATTCATTAGGGAGTAATACAGTAAATATGTTTTCAGGAAGAGAGGGATTGGAAACGGATTATTTTCCTCTGATAAACCGTGCTATGCACTTTAAAAAGACTTGGACTGACTTATGGTCAACTGATCCTTACGGTATTTTTTCGACTTATATAAACCCTGACAACATAATTTTAGGAGATAATGCTTTTGTTAGCGGAAAAATTAAAGGGTTTTCAAACGGTTTAATTATTGCAAACGGTGAGGTATATGACAGCTATGACTTTGATGAATATGACCCAGCTGGATTTCGTAAATTTGTTCAAAAACCTGCTATTAAAGAATACTATAATAGAATTGGTAGTTTACTGAGTGAGGCTTATAATGAAGACTTTCCAAGGCTTAATTTTACGGCACCCACAAAAAGTATTAAAAGCTATACTGATGAAAATTTTGTTGATACTATAGGTAAATTAGAGGATACAAGAATTAAACCGAACAAACCTTATGAAAGCTCAAAACCTGATATTGGCTTTGTCTATTATGGCAATACTGATGTTGAAATTAAGGAGTCCGGAGGAATTTGGTACATAAACAGCGAGCCTATGCCGTCAACAAAAGGGATTATTTTAGTTGATGGTAACATATATGTGGATAGTGGTTTTGAATTAACAGGAATTATAATGTCTTCAAAGAATATTGTTTTTTTAGGCAATGCCGATGCTACAACAAGAGTAACTTATGACCCAAATATAGTTGATTCTCTTCTAAAAGCTGATGTAAACATAAACGGCTTCTTTGGCCTACTTACCTATGAAATACCTGATGAAACACTAAAAAGTCAGAGAATATCTACGAAAAATACAAGTATAGTTAAATGGAATGAAATTGAGTAAGGATTAAGGTGATGGTTTATGTTCAGAAAATTAAAAATATTCATTGTTGTTGCTGTTTTCATATTACAGATGATAATGTTTACGCAATTGTTTGTTTCAACATCCTATGCGGCAATAGAGACGATAGCTAATGATGACTTTTCTTCAAAGGGCTTTTCAGGAGGTTTGGGATGGAGTGAATCTTGGTCTTCGAGTGGAGATACAGAGGTTGAAAGAAGCAGTATTTTTTCAAGCGACTACTATGCATCAATAAAATCAAAAAACTCTTCAATTACAAGGACTGTTGATCTAAGTGGATGGTCTGGAGTTACATTAACTTATTCCTGGAAGTCATCTGGTTTTTTGATTAGTGGTGAGGCAAAAGTAATAATAGATGATGGTACTGGTGAAGTAGAAGTGAAAACCCATGGAGCACAGTTAATTGAAAATTCGTTTTTCGCAAATAATACGATAAATTTAAATTCATATATAATGTCTAGCAACTTCAAAATAAAGTTCGTTACGGGCAGTTCGAATACTTCTCTTAGTAATTTTTGTGTTGATGATATTAAGATGACAGGATATAGAGGTGATGATTATGGCAATACTATTGCTGAGGCAGAGCCAATTAGCGTTAACTCTCAAACTAATGGTAATATAGATTTTTCAAATGACTATGACTATTTTAGGTTTACTACCGGTGAGGCAGGTTTATACAGTATATATACAACCGGAAATACAGATACTTACGGTTATCTGTATAATTCTTCGGGTTCATTATTATCTGAAAACAACAATAAGGATAGTTCATCAAATAATAACTTTTACATTATGCACAGTTTAGCTGCAAATACCACTTATTATGTTGGAGTAAAGCATAACTCTACCGGAACTGGTTCGTATGTTTTAAAAGTTGAAGGGAAAATATCTGAGATCTTTTTTGATGGATTTGAAAGTGGAAATTATACTGCTGGAGGCTGGATAAATAATTCTGCTAGCGTTTCGAGTTCGGTTAAATATAATGGAAGATATGTAAGCACGCTCAATTCTTCTGCTTCAATTACAAAATCCATAAGCACTGTGGGATTTACGAATATAGTGTTAAGCTTTGCTGCTTATAGAGACTCATCATTGATTTCTTCCCCGGAAATTAGAGTTTACTGGAGTTCAAATGGAAGCTCGTTTACTCAATTAGATGCAATATCAAAAAGTAGTGATTGGAGGTTTAAAACCTACAATTTACCAGTTGCTGCAAACAATAATCCAAACTTTAAGATAAGGTTTTCTAGTAGTCAATATTCTTTATCATATCAAGGGTATCTAGACAATGTTCTTATAATGGGTACGCCTATTTCAACACCGACACCAACGCCGACACCAACGCCGACACCAACGCCGACACCAACACCGACACCAATACCGACACCAACTGCAACGCCGACTTCAACATCAACCGCAACACAAACTCCAACACCCACTGCAACTCCAACACCTACTGCAACTCCAACACCTACTGCAACTCCAATACCAACGCCTACCCCGACAATACGTACACCTGGACCTAGCCAGACACCCGGATCAGGAAACGGGCTACGAGGGGAGTACTATAACAATATAAATTTTACAGATATAAAGTTAATAAGAATTGATAGTGAAGTGGCTTTTGATTGGGGTGAAGATTCACCAGAAGTGGATATTGAAGAGGACACCTTCTCAGTTAAGTGGATAGGAAGGGTTGAGCCGCTTTACTCAGAAATATATACTTTCTATACAATAACAGATGACAGTGTGAAGCTTTGGGTTGATGATGTACTAATAGTGGACAACACGACAGAAGATGCAATAACCGAAGCCTATGGCACACTTGAAACACCTACTCGTACAGGGTATGATTTTGCCGG